>JAEYOB010000265.1 GCA_023412175.1 Pseudomonadota bacterium
GCTGCGGCCAACCCGGCGGCCAGGAGGAAGCCCGCAACGGCGAGCGGCATGCCCGTCCACGCGGCGAGCACGCCTGTGAGCGACAGCCCGAGAACGGCGACGGCGCCGCGGATCCGCCATCCCAACGGTTGCCGTGGGCTGCCCGCCGGGTTCCGCCAGATCGCGGCGGGGCTGGTTCCGACCGCGCGGGCCAGCGGCGGTAGGGCACAGAGGAGCGCAGCCAGGAATCCCACCGTCGCAGACAGCAGGAGTGCCGGCGGATGGAAGGCGTCGGCCGTCTCCGGCAACCAGACGAGCGGCAGCGCGCGCGCCGCGGCGGCGGCCAGAAGCGCCCCGGCCGCCGTGCCGATCAGGAGCGCGACGGTAACCACGAACAGGGTCTGCAACAGAAAGGCCGTGAAGAGAAGGCGTGGCGAGCCACCCACCGCCCTCAGCGCGGCCATGGCCGGCAACCGCCGGGCAAGGTGCGCCGACAGCGCCCGGCTGACCCCCACTCCGCCGATCAGCAGGATGGATAGCGACACCAGCAGGAACAGCGCGCGAGCGAGTTGAACCGTGCGGTCGACGCCGGGGATACCGTGGGATGCATCGACGATCCGCCACCCCGCGTCGGGAAAGCGGCTTTCCAGGTCGCGCAGAACGGCCTCGGACCGGGCCTTCTCCGGCAGGACAATGCGATAGTACCAGTAGACCGGCGCTCCGGGCTCCGCGAGGCCGGTCTCCGCCAGGGCCCGGCGATCGATGATCACGCGCGGGCCGAGGGAGAAGGCCCGGAACGCCCGGTCCGGCTCATGCTCCACCACGGCGCGGATCGCAACGTCGTTCGTTCCGACCCGGAGCCGGTCCCCGATGCCCAGCTTCAGCGCGCCGAGAAGGTCGGCGGAGACCGCCGCACCCCAGAGCCCGTCCCGCCGGGCCACGGCATCGCTGAGGGAGGCCGCGCCGGAAACCGCCGCCGTGCCGACGAGAGGGTATTTCCCGTCAATCGCCTTCAGCTCGACCAGGATGCGCGCGCCGCCGCTCACCGTCCCGGCGACCGGTCTCAGCTCCGCCGTTTCGCCGACCGTGCCCGCCGTCTCCAGGAACGCCCGCTGCTCCGGCGTTGCCGGAGCGTGGAACAGGCGCAAGGACAGATCGCCGCCGACGGTCTCCCGCGCGGTCGCCTGCATCCCGTCGAGCACGGCACCGCTCAGGGATCCCACGGCGGTCATCATGGCGACGCCGAGCGCCACCCCCAGAACGACGATCCACAGGCCGGCCACCCCACCCCGCAGGTCCAGCCATGCCAGCTTCAACGCGATGCGCAAGAAGGTCATGGCTGGACTATCATGGAGGTAAGGCAGCACGGCAACCGCTTACGCCGCCACGCCGCCCGGAAAGACGACGGGGTGAACTGAACCGCTCCGGATTCTCCGGAGGCCGGTTTGTGAAGGCAAGGTCGGAACGGAGGCCATCAAGGCGCCCTCCATTGCCTCGTCTGCCGTACGCGCGCTGGATCAGCCGGCGACCCGGACCGCTGTCCCGGAGATGCTGACCAGCACCATGCCGTTCTTCTCGCCGAGGACCTCGTAATCGATATCGACGCCGACGATGGCGTTCGCTCCGAGCGATTCCGCGGACTCGATCATGTCGTCCATGGCTGCGGTGCGCGCCGCCCTGAAGCTCTTCTGCACGGCGCCCGACCGGCCACCGAGCACGTCGGTGATGCCGGAGAGGAAATCCCGGACGATGTTGCTGCCGATCACGGCTTCACCCACCACGACCCCAAGCGCCTGTACCGTCTCGGCGCCGGGCAGGTGATCGATGGTCGTGATCCGGTCAGGAGTGATGGCCATGGTTCGTCTCCTCTGTTGGACGGGCGGTCAGAAGATTGCCACCCGGACGACGATCAGGAAAGCGGCTGCATCGGTGTAGCCGGCGATCGTGGAGTTCGCCGACGAAGGAGCCGAAGCATGGAATCCTCTCCTTCACTTGCCCGGTCGAGCGCGGTGTGCGTCGCTTGGTGTCATTCCACGGCCTGCTGAGGTGGTCCCCGTTTCCCGGATCACCTCACCGACCACTGGCCCGCAAAGGGCGCTTATCGGACGGAATTGGGCCACGAGTCGACGGCGCGCCGATCGACACACTTTCCCGCCGCAGCCCACGCTGTGGTGGCGCGAACCCCAAGGGCTCAACTCAAATGCTTTACCGCCACAAGCAAGCCTTCAAGGCGGCGACCTCAATCATTTTTAAATACAAACCCAGACTACCTAACCAAAAAAATCGAAAAAAAATGAAGAAGAGCCCAGGAATGAAAAGGGCGCCAAATCCTATTAGAATTTGGCGCCACATCGTTCTGGCAGGTCAGAATACAGGTTATGCCGGATTTTTACATGTTATGCCGGATTCGACAAAACGTCCTGCGGCCTTCTACCAGCGGCGCAGCGGACCGACGTCCACATGGACGAAGTTGCTGGCGGGATAGTAGCCGACGCCGCCGGCGCGCAGGCTGAGCGCGGCGCGGTGCAGGGAGCGCAGCGGCAATCCGGGGATGCGGATGTCCACCGCCTTGCCGTCCATGTGATAGCTGTGCGTCGCCACGCCGTCCGGATCGGACTCGTGTAGCATCGCGTTGGTCTGCGGCGAACGGTAGGCGGAAACGATCTGGATCGGTCCACGGGTCCCGACGCGGCGCTGGAGATGGAACAGCACATCCAGCAGGCGCGGATCCATGGGGTGGACGGCGCCGTTGCGATGGTCGCGCATCAGGCGGTTGATCTCGCGCATGCCCTCGCGCAGGTAGCGGCCCTGCGCCCAGTAGGCGGCGCGGACCTTCTCGCCGGTGTGCAGATTGACGAAGGAGAGCTGCCGCGGCGGCGCCTTCATGATGGCGTGAGACTCGTCCGGGCTCAGGATCGTCGCGGCAGCCGCCGCACCGAGCCCCAGTTGCAGAAACCCCCGACGCCCCATCGTCCGCGCCGAATCGCAGAGGACACCCTCGTCCGCCATATGGCCTCCTTTAACCACTAAACCCACCCATATAGGCGGGCATTTACTCCGAAGGTTCGGCCTCTTTAGGCGATTCCTGCCCCATTTCTGTCAAGAAACCAAAGGTTAACGGCCCGGCCAACGCTAGGTTTTCTGCGATTTTTCCTGTTTCGTTCCGGTAATACAAAGATGGCAAAAAGACGCCGCCACCGTGAAAGGCGGCACGAATCGGGCGCGAATCGGGAATCGCAGCGCGGGGCCGCTGCCGCCCTGTCGGTCTGCTGGCCCTCAGAGGGTGGCTGGGGCCATCCGGCCGCCTTGCCCTACGGCCATGGGACGATGAACCGATAGCCGGACACCCTGAGCTTGTCCAGAAGGTGTTTCTCAAACGTCGCAGGGCGTGATAATGTTACAACACTTCGGCTTCGATCTTCAGCACACCAAAGATCGACCTGTTTAGGCTTCGGTAAGGAATGTGCGCGCATACTGAAAGGAACGAAACCGTGCGTTGCGGTGTGCCTCCGTGTCGACGCAGACCGTAGTACTCCCCCCTCCAGGTTCCCCCCTCAGGCCCGAACACCTTGCCGAGGTGTTGGAGAGGCACGTCCGCTGGATCACTGGACAACCTGGCGGTGTACGCGCCAATCTGGCGCTGGCCGATCTGGAAGGGGTCGATCTGACGAACCGCGACCTGCGCGCGGCGCGGCTCATCGGCGCGCGCCTCGCCAAGTGCCGCCTGCACGCCACCAATCTCGCCGGGGCCGACCTCTTCTGCGTCGATCTCTTTGAGGCCGACATCACGCGCGCCAACCTGTCGCAGACCGACCTGCGCGGTGCCCGGCTGCGCGCCGCCGACTTCACCGAGGCAAACCTCCGCGGCGCCGACCTGTCAGCCGGCACGGCCGGCGCCAGCAAGGCCGCCCGTTCCGAACGCGACACTGCGCACGCCGAACTGCGCATGGCCGTGCTGGAGCGTGCCGCTCCGACCACCGCCCGCACCGCCCAGGGTGTCTGCACCGATATGACCGGTGCCGTCCTGCGCAAGGCGGTCCTGACCGAGGCCGACCTCAGCGACAGCATCCTACAGAACGCCGACCTCAGCGGCGCCATCCTGCTCAACACCAACCTGACCAACGCGCGCCTCAACGGCGCCAACCTGTCGGGGGCGACGCTGACCGGCGCGGTGTTCCGCAACGCCGATCTCGTGGGCACCCGGCTGGTCGATGTGGACTTCAGCCAGGCCGACCTCTCCGGCGCGCAGATGACGCGGCCCATCGACGCCATGGGCTCGGAGATCCAGCGCGCCATCTTCGACCACGAGCGCTGGATCGACACCGGCGGCCAGCGCGGCGAGCGGGCGGAACTGGACGGCGCCGACCTCAGCCGCGCCGACCTGCGCGGAGTCAACCTCAGCGCCGCGTCCATGCGCGGTGCCAACCTGACCGGCGCGTCGCTGGCCGGGGCGCGGCTGATGATGGCCGACCTTTCCGGCGCCGACCTGGAGGGCGCCA
>JAEYOB010000420.1 GCA_023412175.1 Pseudomonadota bacterium
TCGTCAAAGCGGCCGTCGCGCAGCAGCCGGGCACGTTCGCGCAGCGTGTGCTCGTAGCGCGACAGGCGGCCGGCGTGCGCCGGGTCGAAGCCGAAGACGAGGCGGTCGAGGAAGCGGCGCCGGCCGCTGGATCCCTCCAGGAACAGCCGGTCCATCTGCGGCGTCAGCCAGACCACGGCGACGTGCTCGGCCAGCGCGGTCTGGCCCTTGACCGGGTGGTCGTCGATGCGCACGACGCGGCGGTCCCCGTCATGGCCGGCGTCCTTGCCGGTGCCGATCTCCACCGCACCCAGCGGCGTGCGCACGGTGGCCGCCACCGCCCAGCCGGAACCGGGAGGCGAGCCGATGCGCTCGATGTCGGCGAGTTTGGCCCCGCGCAGCCCGCGGCCGGGGGCGAGAAAGCTGACGGCCTCCAGCAGGTTGGTCTTGCCGGCGCCGTTCGGGCCGATCAGCGCGACCGGGCGGTAGTCCGGCTCCAGGCGCGCGTGCTCGTAGCCGCGGAACCGCGTCAGGGTAAGACGCGTCACCGCCAAGGCTTCGGCCGCCGGCACTTCCTGAATCCGTCTTGCTTCGAGCACTGATCCGTTCCGTGGGAGGGGTGGCGGTCCGCCCCCCGCCGGGTCAGACGCGCATCGGCATCAACACGTACAGCGCCGTGCCGTCGGCAACGTCGCGGATGATGGTGGGCGACGCCGCGTCCGCCAGCGTGAAGCGGGCGCCCTCGCCCTCGATTTGTTGTGTGATGTCCAACAGATAGCGAGAGTTGAAGCCGATTTCCAGGGCGCTGTCCTGGTAATTGACCTCCAGCTCCTCGGTGGCGCTGCCGGCTTCCGGGCTGGTCGCGGAGAGGGTCAGCGTGCCGCGGCTGACGGCCAGCTTCACCGCCCGGCTCTTCTCGGTGGAGATCGTCGCCACGCGGTCGACGGCGGCGGCGAACAGGCGGGCGTCCACCTCCAGCACCTTGTCGTTGCCGACGGGGATGACCCGCTCATAATCCGGGAAGGTGCCGTCGATCAGCTTGGAGGTGACGATGATCTGGTCGAAGGCGAAGCGGATCTTGTTCTCCGACAGCGAGATCTCGATGCGGTCCGCCGCCTCGTCGATCAGCTTGCGGATCTCCATGACGGTCTTGCGCGGCACGATGACGCCGGGGATGCCCGAGGCACCGTCCGGCAGCGGCATCTCGACCCGCGCCAGCCGGTGGCCGTCGGTGGCGACGGCGCGCAGCACCGGGATGTCGCCGGCCGCGGCGGCGTTGCGGGCGGCGTGCACGTAGATGCCGTTCAGGTAGTAGCGCGTCTCCTCGGTGGAGATGGCGAAGCGCGTGCGGTCGATCAGCGCCCGCAGGTCGGCCGCGGCCAGCGCGAAGCTGTGCTTCAGCTCGCCGCCGGAGAGCTGCGGGAAATCCTCGACCGGCAGGCAGGACAGCTTGAACTGCGAGCGGCCGGACCGCAGCGTCAGGATCGCGCCGTCGCCGGACACGTCCAGCTCCACCTGGCTGCCGTCGGGCAGCTTGCGCACGATGTCGTACAGCGTGTGCGCCGGGGCGGTGGTGCCGCCGGGGCGGCCGATGGTGGCCGGGACGGTCTCGATCATCTCCAGGTCCATGTCGGTGGCGGCCAGCGACAGCTCGCCGTCCTTCGCCCGGAGCAGCACGTTGGACAGGATCGGAATGGTGTTGCGGCGTTCCACCACGCTCTGCACGTGACCGAGGGACCGAAGCAGGGCTGCACGTTCGATGATGATGTTCATGCGGGTCGTCTGTCTTAGGCTGGTCCAGAGGTGGCGATTCGCCGGTGGTTCGGCCGCAATCCGGCCGGGAAAGCCGGTTCGAAGCGGGCGCGCATGATACCACAACGCGCCGGGCGTCGAACCAAATTCGTCGCGAAAGCGGTGGCGGCAGCCTTCGAATTCACTCCGTCCGCGCCTCGTACAACCGCAGCAGCGCCACGAGGTCGGCGCTCTGCCAGTGACGGGAGCGGCCCAGCTCGACCCGGATGGCGGCGACGAGGCGGTCGATGACGAACTGCGCCTCCGGCGCGATCTCGCCCGTTCCCTCCAGATAGTGGCGGACCACGCGCTGCAGGCCCTGGCTCATGGCGCTGACCCACGGCGTCACGTCGGCACCGAGCCCCGCCAGCAGCCGGTTGATGCGGATGATGTGCTGCATGCGCGCGGGCAGCGTCTCGTCCTCGTCCTCGGCCTTGGTCGCCTGGATGAAGGCGATGCCGGCATCCTCGACGATGCGGCTCCTGGCCGCGGTGATCTCCGGAGTGGCGTAACCGACGCCGCCCAGCGTGGCGCCCCAGGCCCAGACGAACTCGAGCAGCCACACCACCTCGTCATGGTCGGGCGCGGGGGCGTTGCGGGCGGCGGCGGCGGCGTGCGTGCGCTCGACCGCCACCGGCAGCACCGTGGACGTCAGCAGGCGCGTCACCTCGGTCAGCAGCGCGCGGACGCGCGGGCCGATCAGGCGGGTCGTCATCAGGCCGCTGGCGCTCATGGCGGCCAGGGAGCGGTCGAAGCGCCGGCGCGCCTCGTCCAGGATTTCGCGCACCGGGCGCGACAGCGACAGCGCGTGCCCGTCGCCGATTCCCACCTCGCCGAACGCGGCGCGGATCAGGTCGGTCATGGCGGCGCAGCAGGCGGAGAAATGGCCGAACAGCGCCTGATGCAGCGGGTGGTTGTCGCTGACCGCCGGGCCGCCGTACTCGCGCACGTAGCGCAGCACCACGTCGTAACGGCGCTTGACGTTGAGCGCCAGCAGCGGCGGGAGCCAGACGACCGGATCGTCGATGTCGCGGTTCGGGCAGGCCATGCGCATGCCGCGCATGAAGCCGACGACGATGGCCGCCTGCCCGTCCACCTCGGCCGCCGCGGCGTCGCCGGAGGACGGCGTGTCGGACAGGTCGTGGCGCACGCGCTCCATCAGCGGCAGGATCGCCTCGTTCTCCTCCAGCACCGCGCGGACGAAGCCGAGCTGCGCTATGTCGATGGGCGCCTTGAAGGTCAGGTGCGGGCTGCGCTGGCGGGCGTCGCGCAACGCCTCGCGGTTGGCAACGATCAGGAACTCCTCGGCTGTCCGGCGGGTCTTCAGCGCCACCGCCAGGAAGCGCACCGCCTCGTCCCGCATCAGCGACCGCATGACCATGGCGTCCGGCGACGCCAGCACGCGGTCGAGCAGCTCCTCCTGCGACATGGCGTCCAGCCGCTCCTGCACCCGCATGGCGGTCTCGGGAAAGGCGAAGTGGGTCAGCGCGTGCCAGATGCCGCCCATGTCCACCCGCTGGATCAGGCCGGGCACGGGATCGCGGGCGCGGTAGAGGATCGGGTCGTCGACCAGCAGCGGCTCGAACAGGCCGGTGAACAGCCGCCGCGCCTTGAAGGGACGCAGCTTGTTGAACTGCTCCACCAGCGCGTCGCGCAGGGTCTGGGCGCGGGCGCTGTTGTGCGCGTTGGTGTTCTCGATCTCGTCGATGACGGCGCGCAGCGCATGCTTGGGTACGCGGCTGACCAGCTCGTCCACCTGCTTGCGCAGATGGACGTTGCGGGAGCTTCCATCGCCGTCTTGGGAGGATCTGGTCATCCGCTCCTGTCGGTCGCCGCGCGGCTTCGTGGGTGACTGGTCCGAAGATTATCAATCCTGATTATTATTCGTTCGTTACCGCCGCAAGCCAGCGGGACGTTTCGTCGCAAAAGCATAACACTGCAAAGTAATAATCATGCCAGGTTGCGCCGAATGCGCCGTACGCGCATATATTGTGTGGAATTTGCGCGCCGAATAACTTAGCCTGCAAACTATTGTGCAACGCACATTGAAAGCGGCCTATGACCAAAACAGAGCTGGCATGGGACGACTCGTGCAGCTTCGCCGATCCGGACATCGACGACGAGCACAGGACGCTCCACGCCTTCTACGCCACGATCCGCGCCTCGCTGGAGGACGGGAACGGCACGGCGGACCCGAAAGCCCTGTGCGCGGAGCTGCTGGACTTCACCCGCGAGCATTTCGCCCGCGAGGAGGCGATGATGGCGGCGCACGCCTACCCGGACCTGGAGATGCACCGCAAGCTGCACCGGACGTTCCTCCGGCAGATCGAGGACATCTGGGGCTTCGTGCGCGCCGACGGCGAGACGGACGACTATCTCGCCCGCTTCGTGGTGCTTAGCTTCATCGGCAAGTGGCTGAAGATGCACACCATGGTGGTGGACCGGAAATTCGCCGAATGGCTGGCCCTGCACGTCCGCAAGGAGTTGCCGGCCGGGGTGGAATGACGCCCTACGCCGCCGCGACCTGCGCCGTCAGCCCTTCCCGATAGCTCGGGTACTTCAGCGCGTAGCCGAGCTTGCTCTTGATCCGCTCGTTCCTGACCCGCCGGTTGTCGGCCCAGAAGCTTTTCGCCATTTCGGACAGTTCGGCCTTCTCGAACGGCACCAGCGGCGGCGGCTCGACGCCCAGCAGCTCGGCGGCGTAGCGGATGACCTCCTGCGGCTCGGCCGGCTCGTCGTCGCAGACGTTGTAGACGGCGCCGGGGTTCATGGTCGCCATGGAGGCGCGCAGCGCACCGGCGATGTCCTCCACATGGATGCGGCCGAACAGGTGGCCGGGCTTGTCGATGCGCTTGGCGTCGCCGGCGCGCACCTGATCGACGGCGCTGCGACCGGGGCCGTAGATGCCCGGCAGGCGGAAGACGTGCAGCGGCACCCCGTACTGGCGGTACAGGTTGAGCCAGCCCTTCTCCGCCTCGACTCGGCGCTTGCTGCGCTCGCTGGTGGGCCGGAGCCAGGACGCCTCGCTCACCCACTCGCCCTTGCTGTCGCCGTAGACGCCGGTGGTGGAGAGATAGCCCGCCCACTCCAGGCCAGTCAGGTCGGCGATGTCCACGCCGTGCACCGCCAGCACCGGGTCGCCCTTCCGATCCGGCGGGACGCTGAGCAGCAGGTGCGTGGCGTCCTTCAGCAGCGCCCTAGCGTCGGGCAGCGGGCGCTCGCGGTCGAAGAGGACCGCCTCGTAGCCCAGCGCCGCCAGCTCGGCGCGCTTCTCCTCGCTCTGGCAGGTGCCGGCGATCCGCCAGCCCTCGGCCGCAAGCTGTCTGGCGAGCACCCCGGCGGTGTAACCCAGGCCGAACACGAACAGGCGGGGAGCGGTCATGCGGAAGCCTTCATGGTCTTGCACGCCTCTTGATTGTCGGGGGCGCGATGGCCGAGTGTAGGGATGCCATGATCCGACGCAACCTGTTCCGCACACTCGCCGCCGTGCCGCTGCTGCTGGCCGGCCCGGCGCTCGCCGCCGAGGCCGAGCTTCAGGACTGCCTGAAGCAGGCCGAAACCCAACCCGACGCCGCCCTGGAGCGCGCCGCGGGCTGGCAGGCCAAGGGCGGCGGCACCCCGGCCAGGCTCTGCCACGCGCTGGCGCTGTTCCACCGCGGCGACTTCGCGGACGCTGGCCGGCACCTGGAGGACATCGCCGCCACGC
>JAEYOB010000429.1 GCA_023412175.1 Pseudomonadota bacterium
TCGCCGGCCTGGGCGATCACCACGAGGTCGGCCAGCCGCGCCTCCTCGCTGATGGTCTCGGCCAGCGGACCGGTCGCCTGGAGCCATGCGGCAGGCACGGCAGCATGCCGGGAGCGGGCGTCGTCGAACAGCCGCTGCGCCGTCGCGACCACCTCCACCTGATCGGCCTGGCCGATGCGGATCAACTGCTCGATCAGCGCCTTGGGCAGGGCGGCGCTCTCGACCGAGGTCCGAACCTCCACCTGCGGCATCACGCACAGCCCATCCACGTGGCTGCCGAAGCGCCCGGCAACGAGGAAGGCGGTGGCCACCGCGCGCCGGTCGAGCGGGCGTCCGGTAAGGGGAAGGAGGATTTTCTTCATTCTGCATGGCTCCTTCGGACAAGTCATACGGCCGGCGCATGGATGCTTCCATGATCGGCCGGCCGTATGACCCTTTCGCACAGTGCTGCGCACTGTACTGTCGGGTTTGAACCAAAGGCGCTTGATGGAAGCCATCAAGCGCCTTTGGTATCAGGCCGTGCGTACGCCGGTATCGGCGCCACGCTGCCGGCGGCGCACCAGCAGGGGGCCGATCACCAGCAGCGCGGCGATGGCGAGCAGCGCCGCCGAAATCGGGTGCGTGAGGAACACGGTGGCGTCGCCCTGGCTGATCGCCAGCGCCCGGCGGAACTGCTGCTCGGCCAGAGGCCCGAGGATCAGCCCGACGACGCAGGGCGCCACCGGCACGTTCAGCACCCGCATGACGAACCCGACCAGCCCGATCACCCAGAGGATCACCAGATCGACCACGTTGTTGTTCAGCGTGTAGGCGCCCAGCGACGAGAAGACCAGGATACCGGCGTACAGCCAGGGCCGCGGGATCAGCAGCAGCTTCACCCATAGCCCGACCAGCGGCAGGTTGAGCAGAAGCAGCAGAACATTGCCGACGTACAGGCTGGCGATCATGCCCCAGACGAGGTCGGGCTTGCTGTCGAACAGCGAGGGGCCGGGCTGCAACCCGTACTGCTGGAACGCCGCCAGCATGATCGCCGCGGTGGCCGAGGTCGGCAGGCCGAGCGACAGCAGCGGGGCGAGCACGCCGGCGGCGGCGGCGTTGTTGGCCGCCTCCGGCCCGGCCACCGCCTCGATGGCGCCCTTGCCGAACTCCTCGGGCTTCTTCGCCAGACGCTTCTCGGTCAGGTAGGACAGGAAGGTCGGAATCTCGCTGCCGCCCGAGGGCAGCGCACCGAACGGAAAGCCCAGCAGCGTGCCGCGCAGCCACGGCTTCCACGACCGCGCCCAGTCCTCCCGGCCCAGCCATTTGGAGCCCTTGAGGGCATAGACCTCCTCGGTTTCGAAGCGGTGACGGGAGGCCACGTACAGCGTCTCGCCGACGGCGAACAGGCCGACCGCGATAATCACCGTATCGATGCCGTCCAGAAGTTCGGGAACGCCGAACGCCAGCCGTGCCTGCCCGGTCTGCATGTCGATGCCGACAAGGCCGAGGGCCAACCCGAGGAACAGGCTGGCCAGCCCGCGGGCCAGGGAGTTGCCGAGCACCGCGGTGACCGTGGTCAGCGCCAGCACCATCAGCGCGAAATACTCGGCCGGGCCGAACAGCAGCGCCATCTTCACCATCAGCGGCGCCACGAAGGTCAGCGCCGCGGTGCCCAGCGTACCCGCGACGAAGGAGCCGATGGCCGCTGTCGCCAGCGCCTGCGCCCCGCGCCCCTGCCGCGCCATGGCGTGGCCGTCGATGGCGGTGACGATGCTGCCGGACTCGCCCGGCGCGTTGAGCAGGATCGACGTCGTCGAGCCGCCGTACATGGCGCCGTAGTAGATGCCGGCGAACATGATGAACGCGGACGTCGGCTCCAGATGGTAGGTGACCGGCAGCAGCAGCGCCACGGTGAGCGCCGGGCCGATGCCGGGCAGCACGCCGACCGCCGTGCCGACCGTAACGCCGATCGCAGCCCACATGAGGTTGTAGGGGGTGAGCGCCACGGCAAAGCCGTGCGCCAGCGCGGCAAGGGTTTCCATGGATCCGTTCCTCCCCGGGACGGGAACCGGGCTCCCGCCCGCGCGTCGTTCTTATTGGAACATCTCGACCACCGAGCCGGCCGGCAGGTTGAGATCGAGCGCGTAGTTGAAGGCGGCGAAGGTCGCCCCCGCGAGCGCCACGCCAAGCACGGCGTTCACGGCCAGCCGCCGCTCGCCGAAGGCGCGCGCAACCCCCATGAAGAGCAGCGTCGCCGCCGGGATCCAGCCCACCGTCTCGATCAGCAGGAACTGCGCCGCCAGCGCCCCGGCGACCAGGGCGACGGCGCGTCCGTCCAGCTCCAGCCCGCCGCCGTGCGCGATGACGCCGGCGAGCGCCTGGCGCAGGATGGCCAGCCCGACCAGCCCCAGCCCGGCTGCGACAAGATAGGGGAACAGCGCCGGTCCCACCGTCGCTTGGCCAACCGATGGCGTGAGCGCCGTGTCGATGGCGATCAGAGCGCCCAGCGCCAGCAGCCCGCCACCGAACAGCGCCTCGCCGATCCGCAAACCCCGTCCCGTGGCCATCGCCACCCTCCCCTCGCCCGCCGCGGCTCGGCGCTCACTTCACCAGCCCGAGCTCCTTGAGCGTGCCTTCGATCCGCGTGCGCTCGTCCTTCAGGAAGGCGGTGAACTCGGCGGGAGGCTGATAGAGGTCGATCCAGCCGCGCTGCTTCAGGGTTTCCTTCCACTCGTCGCTCGCCACCGCCTTGGCGACGGCCTCCTCCAGCGCCTTGCGCTCGTCCGGCTTGGCGCCGGCCTGGGCAAAGACGGCGCGCCAGTTGACGAACTCCAGATCGACGCCCTGCTCCTTCAGCGTCGGCGTGTCGGTGCCGGGCAGCCGCTGTGGCGAAGAGACGGCGATGGCGCGCAGCTTGCCGGCCTGGAACTGCGGCGCGAACTCGTTGTAGCCGCCCATGCCCAGCGTCACGTGGCCGCCGAGCGCCGAGGCCAGGAGTTCGCCGCCGCCCGCGGTCGCGACATAGTTGACCTTGGCCGGATCGACGCCGACCGCCTTGGCGATCAAGCCGGCGAGGATCTGGTCGCTGCCGCCGGCCGAACCGCCGCCCCAGGACACCGAACCGGGATCCGCCTTGAACTTCTTGACGAGGTCGTCGAACGTCCTGATCGGCGAATCCGTCGGGACGACGAGGGCCGTGTACTCGCCGGTCAGGCGGGCGAGCGGCGCCACCTGGTCCAGCGTCACCGCGGACTTGTTGGTGACGATGGCGCCCAGCATGATCTGGCCGCCGACCAGCAGGGCCGGCGAACGCTTCCTGGCGGTGACGAACTGGGCGAGCCCGACGGTACCACCGGCGCCGGGGATGTTCGCGACCTGGATGCCGGAGGCCAGCTTCTGGTTCTGCAGGACCTGCTGGAGGGTGCGCGCGTGCTGGTCCCAACCACCGCCCGGACTGGCGGGAGCGATGATTTCCAGGCCCTTGATCTCGGCCTTGGACGGGGCGGCGGCACACACGCCGACGGTGACCGCGGCAGCAAGCAGACTCCTGACGAGGCCGATGCGACGGGACGGCATGAGGC
>JAEYOB010000446.1 GCA_023412175.1 Pseudomonadota bacterium
AAGACGTAGGCGGGGCCGCTGCCCGACACGGCGGTGACCGCGTCCATCTGGGACTCGGCATCGGCCCAGGCGACCTCACCGACGGCGGCCAGCAGCGCCTCGCAGAGCGCGCGCTGATCGGCGCTCACGCCGTCGCTGGGCACCGCGACGGTGATGCCGCGGCCGATGGCGGCGGGGGTGTTGGGCATGGCGCGCACGATGGCCGCCGTGCCGCCGAGGTGCTGGCGGAAATAGTCGATGGTCTTGCCGGCGGCGACGGACAGGAAGACCGTCTTCGGGCCGACCAGCCCGGCATAGGACGGCACCACTGCGTTCATCACCTGTGGCTTGACCGCCAGCACCACCACGTCCGGCACGAAGCCGGCGGGCAGATCCTGAGGGCTGGAGGCCGTGCTGAGCGCCGGATGGCCGATGCCTGCCGGCAGCCCGCCGGGCTCGACCACCACGACGCGGTCGACGGTGCCGGCCTTCAGCCAGCCGTCCAGCATGGCGCCGCCCATCTTGCCGCAGCCGACCAGCAGAAGTGATGCGCCCATGGCGGTCACGCCTCGCCCATGGTGTCGAGGATAGCGGCGGACACCGCCTCCGACGCCGTCTTGCCGCCCCAGATGACGAACTGGAAGGCGGGGTAGAAGCGCTCGCACTCGGACAGCGCGATCTCCACCAGGTCCTCCAGCTGCTCCACCGTGGCGCCGCGCGAGCCGCGCAGCAGGGTGGTCTGGCGGAACATCGGAGTGTGCTCCTCGCTGCAGACGTCGAAGTGGCCCAGCCACAGGCGCGCGTTCACCTCGCCCAGCAGTTCGGACACGGCGTGGCGGCGGTTGGCCTGTACCTTCATGTCGAACTGGCAGGAGAACTGCATCGCGCAGACGTCCGGCTGCCACACGAAATAAAGCCGGTAATCGCACCACCGCCCACCGATCTCGACGATCAGTTCGTCCTCGCCGGCGCGCTCGAACGGCCATTCGTTGGCGGTGACAATCTCCTCGACCACGTCCAGGGGGTTGCGGATGTTCACTGGGGTGTCGACGGCTACAGCCGACATGGTCTGCGTCCTCCTTTGAAGGCGCGGTAGGCGGCACCGGACCCCGGACGTCGGGCGCCCGGATCCCTGAGCATCAGGGTTCCGAAGTTATGGCCCGAGATCTTGTGGATTAACACCTGGGGGCTACTACAAGAAGCAACGTGCCAAAAGGACCGCGGGCACGCAACAGGATTCGGCCACCCGACCGCGGAGGTTTCAGGAATGTTCGCGCGCCGGTCGGGGCAGTGGGGCGCTCAGGCCGTGGTCCCGCCCGGGGTGATCGTCGGTGCGTCGGGGCCGTGGCCGGCGGCGCGGCGGCGCGGCGGCGCCACCTCGTGGCGCAGCTGGTGCTCGGCCAGAAGGGTGGCGACCGTGGCCTCCAACGAGGTGACGCGCTCGGCCAGGATCTCCTGCTCTTCGCGGGCCTTGGCGGCCATGGCGCGGATCGCGTCGAATTCCTCGCGTGAGACCACATCCATGCGTGACAGGACGCGTTCGAACTGCTGGCGCATCTGCGCCTCCGCTTCCTCGCGCAGGTTGGACAGCGCGCCGAGCGCACCACCGGCCACGCGGGCAAGATCGTCGAGAAGCTTGTTATCGACCTGCATCGATCCGATTCCGTGTCGTGGGCCCGTCATCGGGCTCAAATCATTAATGGGGGCCGTTCCGACCCAATTCAACGCTTCGGCGGTCGGTCCGTCACGCGGGGCCCGCGAGCATCTGATAGGCGGCGGCGCACGCGCTGTCGAGCACGAAGGTGTTCACCATCCATCCGGACGACGCGGCGGCCTGACGCAGCACCCGGCATCAGGCGGGGCTGACGCGCCGATGCATGCGGACCGTGTTCCGGCCTCTCCCTCGGCCCATGACGCCCGTCTCCCCGGCTGGCCCGGCCGAGCATGCGCCCGCCGCGGATGCCGGTCAACGCCTTGCGGGACCGCGGGCCACACCCTATAACCCGGCGGTTGGAAGGAGCGGCAGGCACATGATCGTGGTCACCGGCGGAGCCGGCTTCATCGGATCGAACCTCGTGGCCGGGCTGGCCGCGCGCGGCATCGCCGACGTGGCGGTGGTGGACCGCTTCCGCGACGGCGACAAGTGGCGCAACCTCGCCAAGCACGAGGTCAGGGCGCTGGTGCGGCCGGAGGACGTCATGGCCTTCCTCGACCAGCACGCCGCGGAGGTGGACGTCGTCTTCCACATGGGCGCCATCTCGGCGACCACCGAGCGCGACGTGGACAAGATCGTCGCCAACAACGTGGCGCTGTCCATGGACCTGTGGACTTGGTGCGCGTGGCGCGGTGCGCGCTTCATCTACGCCTCCTCGGCCGCCACCTACGGCGACGGCGCGCAGGGATTCGAGGACGACGGGTCGGTGGAGGCGCTGGCGGCGCTGCGCCCGCTGAACCCCTACGGCTGGTCCAAGCATCTGTTCGACCGCCGCGTGGCGCGCGCCGTGCGGGAAGGCGAGACGGTGCCGCCGCAGTGGGCGGGGCTGAAGTTCTTCAACGTCTACGGCCCCAACGAGGCGCACAAGGGCGACATGATGAGCGTCGTCGCCAAGCTGTATCCCAAGCTGTCCGCCGGCGCGCCGGCGCGGCTGTTCAAGTCGCACCGCGATCGCGTTGAAGACGGCGGGCAGAGCCGCGACTTCATCTGGGTCGGCGACTGCGTGGACGTCATGCTCTGGCTGCTCGACCATCCCGAGGTGTCCGGCCTGTTCAACGTCGGCACCGGCCGGGCGCGCAGCTTCAGGGATCTGGCGGAGGCGACCTTCGCGGCGCTCGGCCGGGCGCCCCGCATCGAGTACTTTGACATGCCCGAACACCTGCGCGACAAGTATCAGTACTTCACCCAGGCCGGCACCGGGCGCCTGCGCGCCGCCGGCTACGACGCCCCGTTCACCGAACTGGAGGAGGGGGTGCGCCGCTACGTGCAGGACTTCCTCGTCCAGCCCGACCCGTACGCCTGAGGCCGCGCCCCATGCTCGCCATTCCGTTCCCCGCCATCGATCCGGTGGCCGTGTCCATCGGGCCGATCGCCATCCGCTGGTACGCGCTGGCCTATCTGGCCGGGTTCATCCTCGGCTGGCGCTACTGCCTCCGCCTCGCCCGCGCCACGCCCGGCCGGCCGGGACCCGACGACTACGATGAGTTTCTGACCTGGGCGGTCATCGGCGTCATCCTCGGCGGACGGCTCGGCTACGTGCTGTTCTACAACCTGCCTTACTACATCCAGAACCCGCTTGAGGCGCTGGCGGTCTGGCACGGCGGCATGTCGTTCCACGGCGGCGCGCTGGGCGTGGTGGCGGCGATCCTGCTGTTCAGCTGGCGGCGCGGGCTGTCGCCCTTCGCCTTCGCCGATCTGGTCTGCGCCGCGGTTCCGATCGGCCTGTTCTTCGGTCGCATCGCCAACTTCATCAACGGCGAGTTGTACGGC
>JAEYOB010000465.1 GCA_023412175.1 Pseudomonadota bacterium
GATGTTCGTCGGCGAGTCCGGCAGCGGCCACGCCGTGGTCATGGACGCCGCCCCGGCGGTGGGCGGCCGCGACCTGGGCATCCGGCCCATGGAGATGCTGCTGCTGGGGATGGGCGGCTGCTCGTCCATCGACGTGGTAATGATCCTGCAGAAGGGCCGGCAGGCGGTGACCGACTGCTGGGTCGAACTGGAGGCCGAACGCGCCGAGACCGACCCCAAGGTCTTCACCAGGATCCACGCCCACTTCGTCGTCACCGGCCGCAAGCTCGACCCGGCCAAGGTCGAGCGTGCCATCGCCCTGTCGGCGGAGAAGTACTGCTCCGCCTCGGTGATGCTGGGCGCGATGGCCGAGATCACCCACGACTTCGAGGTGCGCGAGGCGGCCTGAGCCTTCGATTGCCGGCGCGCGCCTCAGTGCGGCAGCGCCAGCAGCCCGGCGATGCCGTCCAGGGTGCCGCGGTGGCGGCGCCAGCGGTGGCCGTGCTCGTCCATCTCGAACAGGCGGACGAAGGGCGTGCGCGGCAGCGTCGGGTCAAGGTGCACCTCGACGATGTCGGCGGCGGAAGGGCAGGTGTCGACCAGCGGGTCGGCCGATTCGAAGTTGCGGCCGGCGCGCAGGCAGCGCTCGGCGAAGCGCTCCAGCAGCTCCGAGGCGGAGTCGGAGTCGCGCAACGGCCGCAGCTCCGCGACGACCTGCGGCATGCTGCGGAAGCCGGCCAGGAACAGGCCGGCGGCGTGGCGGTCGTCGTGCACGACCAGCTTGATGGGCGTCACTCGCATGGCATTGCGCTCCTACAGCCGGATGTCGACGGAAAAGAGTGCGAGATCCACCGAGGCGTAGGTGGGCCGCCGGGACAGCGCGGTGCGCAACTGGCCGGTCAGGCGTGTCAAGAGCTGGCGCATCGCCGTGTCCTTCCGCCGGTCAATGGGTGTCGCTGCTCCTTATGCGCGGCGCTGTGTGACAGTTTCCATCGCGGCTTCCCCATGGTGCCCGCCGGTGCCGCGGTGTCACATAAGGCAGTGTCACAAAACCGCAAAATGCCTCTGCTATAGGTTGCCGCACCGCAGCAGTGCCGGAGCCGACGATGGACCTCGCCATCCAGGACGCCTTGATGGACGACGAAGCCGACGCACCGGCCATCCCGTTGATGGAGACGTGGCGCGGGATCCTGTCCGGCATCGAGTACGCTTTCCAGCCCATCGTGCAGATGCGCACCGGGCGCTGCCACGGCTATGAGGCGCTGATGCGCGGCCTCGACCGCACGCCGTACGCCGACCCCTGCGCCCTGCTCGATGCGGCTTCCGCGCAGGGCGTGCTGGTGGAGGTCGAGGCGGCGCTGCACGCCAGGGCCATCGAGACATACTGCGCCCTGGACGGCTGGCCGGGCGCCAAGCTGTTCCTCAACGTCGATGCCCGCGCGGTGGGGGTGAGCCCGCTGCTCTGGCTGCCGGTGCTCGACCGCTTCTCCGGACTCGGCGTCGCCTTCGAGATTTCCGAGCGCAAGGAACTCCAGCCCGAGGTCGGCATCGACCGGGTGATCGAGCAGTACCGGCACGCCGCCCTGGGCGTGGCGCTGGACGATTTCGGCATGGGGTACGCCGGGCTCAAGCTGCTGTACGAGGCGAAGCCGGACTATGTAAAGGTGGACCGCTTCTTCATCTCCGGCATCGACCGCGATGTGCGCAAGCGCGCCATCGCCAACGCGCTGATCAGCTACGCGCACGCGCTGGGCATCCTGATCATCGCCGAGGGGATCGAGACGGAGGCGGAATTCTACGCCTGCCGCGACCTGGGCTTCGACTTCGCGCAGGGCTATCTGATCGCCCGCCCGTGCACCGGCATGACCGGGGTGCCGCCGTCCAGCCCGGTGGTGGAGCGGCTGAACCGCACCGACCGGCGGGCGGCCGAAAGCCGGCAGCGCGTCTACGAAGTGATGGAACGCCTGCCGCCGCTGCCCGTCGGCTCGCCCAAGACGGCGCTGCTCGACTATTTCAGCGGCGCCGATGCCCCGGCGGTCGCCCCGGTGGTGGACGACCACCGCCGCCCGCTGGGCTTCGTGCGCGAGCGCGACCTGAAGCGCTTCGTCTACACGCGCTTCGGCGGCGAGCTGCTGCGCAACAAGGGGGTGGGCGGCAACCTTGCCGACCTCGTGGCGCGCAGCCCGGTGTGCGACATCGCCACGCCGCTCGACCAGGTGATCGAGGCCTTCTCGGCGGAGGAGGCGACCGATGGCATCATCATCATTGAGGGCGGCGAGTACGCCGGCTTCCTGTCGTCGGGCGCGCTGATCCGGCTGGTGCACGAGCGCAACCTCGCCATGGCCGCCGACCAGAACCCGCTGACCCGGCTGCCCGGCAACGCCGCCATCGTCCGCCATATCGAGGCGGCGCTGGAGGACCGCGCCCGGCCGCACGTCCTGGTCTATTTCGACTTCGACAACTTCAAGCCGTTCAACGACAGCTTCGGCTTCCGCCAGGGCGACCGCGCCATCCTGATGTTCAGCGAACGCCTGAAGGCGCTGGCTGCGGCCGGCGGCGCCTTCGCCGGGCACATCGGCGGCGACGACTTCTTCCTGGCGGTGAGCGGCCTGGAGGAGGCGGAGGTATGCCGGCGGCTGGCCGAACTGGTGGCGCTGTTCCGGTCCGACGCCGAAAGCCTGTACGACCCGGACACCCGCCGGGCCGGGGTGCTGGTCGCCAACGACCGCGACGGCAACCCGCGCCGCTTCCCGCTCCTGTCGGTGAGCGGCGTGGCGGTGGTGCTGCCGGCCGGCGGGCCGGGGCTGACGCCGGGCGCCATAAACGCCGCCATCGCCGCCAACAAGGCGCGCGCCAAGGGCAGCGCGGAGAAGCTGCACGTGGTCCGGCTGGGGTAGGGGAACTCCGCCGGAACGGTGGCGGACGGCGGCGGACCGCCCATTCGGCCTTGTACCGCGCCGCGGAACGGGAGAGGGTTGCCCTTACCGCCACACCGGAACGACGCGATGACCCGACCCGACCTTCCCATGGACCATCTGCTGGAGGACGAGGCGCCGTCCGGCTTCCAGGATCTGCTGGGCTATCGCCTGACCCGCTGGGAGGAAGGCGCGGCGGAGCTGGAGATGGTCATCGACCGCCGCCACCTCAACCGTGCCGGCGTGGTGCACGGTGGCGTTCTGACCACGCTCCTGGACTCCGTCATGGGGTTCGCGGCGGCCCACTGCGCGCTGCCCGGCCGGGTGCGGCGGGTGGTGACGCTGTCGCTGGCCACCAGCTTCCTCGGTCAGGCGCGGCACGGCACGCTGGTGGCGCACGGGACGTTGCGCGGCGGCGGGCGCAAGATCGTCTCCTGCTCCGGCGAGGTGCGGCTGCGCGAGACCGGCGCCGTGCTGGCCGCCGCCGAAGCGATGTTCAAGTACCGCTCCGGCAGCGAGCATCCGGAGGGGGTCGAACTGCACCGCGGGTGAGCGTCAGCCCGCCGGCTTCAGCACCATCCATTTGCCGGCGAGCGGCACCAGCCGCAGGCCGGCGGTGGCGGCGAACTCGTCGGCCGCCCGGATCACGCCGGGGCCGCCGGCGTGATAGTCGTCGCCCAGCAGCACGCCGCCCGGCCGCACCAGCGGCCAGTATGCGTCGATGTCGCTCTTCACGTCGCGATAGTCGTGGCCGCCGTCGATGTAGATCAGGTCGGCGGTCACGCCCTTGCGGGCCAGGAAGACCGCGGCGTTGTTGGAGCTGACCGGGAACGGCGTGATGACGTCGGCGTGGCCGCTCAGCACCACGTTGCCGAGGAACTGCCGGTATACGGTCGGGAAGCCGTGCTCCAGGCCGAGCGAATCGTATCCCCAGTAGGAGCCGGGCGTGCGGTCCTCCCACATCTCGTGCGAGCCGAGCCAGGTGTCGATGCAGACGATCTCCGCGCCGTCCAGCCCCATCTCCTTGCAGAGCGTCGCCATCAGGATGGCGCTGGAGCCCTTCCAGGTGCCGACCTCCAGGATGGTGCGCGGGCGGGCGTGGCGGAAGACCTCGCGGAAGACCGGGTGGGTCTCCTCGTTGCAGGTCGGGGTGTCGTTCGGGGGTACGAAGCCCTCGTAGGGCGAACGGTCGAAGATGAGGTCCCGGATCAAGGAAGGCTCCGTGGTGGGATGGGCTAAGCGGCCTAGCGGCAGGCGCTGATCTGGGTGCGCAGCCCGGCGGCGATGGTGCGGATGAGTTCTTCGGCGTGAAGCCGTTCGCCGTGCATGGCCACGACCAGCAGGGCCGCCGCGCCGGCCAGGGCAACCATCCCGCGCGAGCGGAGCGTGGCGGGCGGCAGGCGGCGGTAGGCCCGCCCGAACAGCAGCACGGTGGCGCCGCCGATGAGGAGGCCGACCACCACCTCCGGAACGCTGTGCGCCCCGAGCAGAAGCCGCGACGCCGCCACGGTGGCGACCAGCCCGCCGGCCGCGAGCCCGGTCACCCAGCGCGGGGGGCCGCCGGTGTGGCGGGCGACGACGACCGCGGCACCCCCATATACCATGGCGGCAAACGCCGCGTGGCCGCTGGGGCTGACCAGTCCGGGGGAGGCCAGCGCCGCCTCGCAGGCGTGGCCCGCCAGCTTCAGCACCGTGATGGCGATGAGGCCGGGAACGAGGGTGCCTAGCCAAGTGAGCGCGGCCGCCGCCGACTGCTGTGACCACAGCACCACCGCGAGCATCACCGCCAGCGGCAGCATCAGCGCGCTGTCGCCGAGATCGGTGAGCGTGTTCAGCAGCGTCGGATCCATTCCTCTTTATGAGCCGCGGGGAGGGCGCGGGCAAGCGCACCGGCGGTGATCCCTTTGCGCCTTATGTCGCGGTCGGATGCCTGTCAAACGGGCACTATGCACTTGTGACCGGCATCTGCCGAATTTATTATGAATACAGGAATATGAGTGCCGTGAGGGTCGCCATGTGCGTCGGTGTCGAGGGCTGTTTCGTGATCCGCGCCTATCAGCAGGCTCTGCGGAAGCACGGGCACGCCACGGCCGTGAGCGCCGCCGCGCGGCTCTATCAGCGCACCAACACCGCGGCCTCCGACGAGGAGGCGATGGAGTTCGTCACCCGTTTCGTCGCCCCGACCGCCGCTGTGGCGGACTGTGGTGGATGTAAGGGTTTCCAGGAGTAAGGCGAGGGTACCGGCTCCGTGTGAGCGGTGGGACTTGCCGGCACCCTCGCCAAGCCGCCAGGCGGCTACCCGTTTCCCGGAGGAAGACGTTACCGGATCACCACGACGATCAGCCGTTTCGGGCCGTGGACGCCGTAGGCCAGGGTCTGCTCGATGTCGGCGGTCTTGCTGGGGCCGGAGATCAGCAGCGCGTTGGTCGGCATACCCTCGGCCCAGCGGTTTTCGGTCATCACCTGCCAGAAGGTGTCGTAGAGCCGGTCGGCCTTCAGCAGCGCCACGTGGATGTGCGGCACCAGCGACATGAGCCGCGGCTCGTTGGCGCTCGGCCACAGCACGAGGCTGCCGGTGTCGGCGATGGCGCCCAGGGTCTGGGTGATGCCGGCGTCGATGCCGGTGAACATCTCCTCCTTGAAGTCGTCCACCGGCCGGTCGTACGGCACCAGCGCCGGGCCGTCGCCGGTCCAGTCGGCCACCAGCCGGGCGCCGGCCTCGGTGGCGGGCGCGTAGAGCACCGTCTTCGCGCCGGCCTCCGCCAGGAAGGCCCGCACCACCGCCGGCCAGTCCTGCTCGGTGGCGTCGAGGAACTCGGTGTGCACGGCCTCCATCATGCGCCTGATGCGCTCCAGCCGTTCGGCGGGCTCCCAGCGCTTCTCCTTCAGGACGGTGAAGTCGGAGGCAACCGTCTCCACCGGATGGGCGTCGCGCGACGCGCGCAGGCTGGCGAGGATCGTGGCTTTGGTGTTGCTGGGGCGGGCGTCAGGCATCGGGGATCCCCTTGTCGCGGGCGAGGTCGTGCAGCGTGCGGCCGGCGAAGCGCGGCTTGGTGCGCACGCTGGTCCATTCCTTCAAAAGCGGCAGCGATGCCGGCGCGGCGTTGCCTACGGTGGACAGCACCGTGGTGGCGACCCGGTATGCGGTCGGAGATGAGAACGTCGCCGCCCAGCCCTTCCACACCAGCGTCTCCGCCGTCGAGCGCTGGGCGCCGGAGTCCTTCACCACGCCGCTCGGCTGCACCGCCTCCTCGCGGAGGCGGTTCATCAGGCCGGCGA
>JAEYOB010000489.1 GCA_023412175.1 Pseudomonadota bacterium
GCCCCGGCGCCGCCGAATGCTGCTGCTGCGGCGAACCCATCCCGGCCGCCCGCCGCGCCGCGGTGCCCAGCGCCGATACCTGCGCCTCCTGCCAAGCCGACATCGAGCGCGAGAGCCGGAGGGTGGGCTGATGAACATGACTATGGCCGACCTCAAGGACGCGCTGCCCGTCCTGTCCGTGCTCTGGCTGATCGGCTCCGCTGCTGTGCTGTGGTGGCTGTCCAAGACCTTCGCCACCAAGGGCCAGGTTGAAGCTATCGAGCGCCGCCTGGGCGCCGGCGACAACCGCTTCGCGGGGCTGGAAGCCATGGTGCGTGATGCCCTCCACGCCGCCGAGGATGCCAAGGAAGCGGCCGAACGGGCGACCAAGGCCGCCGAGAAGGTGGACGACGCCCGCCTGGAGCTGGCGCGGCTGGGCGAGCGCATGAACACGTTGACCGAGCTTCTGAAGCGCGTGGAGGCGACGGCCGGCCACCTGACGCACGGCCACATGAAGATGGGGGTGTCCGCATGAACATGAACGCCAACGTCCAGGCCGCCTTCGCAAGCGACCGCCGACTGGTCGTCCTGCGCATCCTGCGCGAGACCGGCGAGGCCATCAGCACCATCGTGCTGACCAAGGCGGTACAGGCCCTCGGCCACGGTTACGCCGACCGCGACATGACCGCCGACGACGCGCGTTGGCTGGAACAGCGCGGCCTTGTCGAGACGCGCGAGCTGGCCGGCACCACCCGCATGGTGTCGATCACTGGTGAGGGGGAGCGCGTCGCCACCGGCGACAAGCGCGTGGAGGGCGTGGACCGCCCGTCCAGGGTGTAAGCCATGGCCGGCCGCCCGTCGAAAATGGACCAGCTCCCCCCGGAGCTGCGCGAAGCCATTGAGGCGCTGTGGACCTCCCAGCGCTACACGCTTGACCAGCTCCAGGGCTTCCTCGCCGACCTCACCAGCGGCAAGCGTTCCATGCTACCGCCGGAGCTGGCCTCGGCTCCCGTCGTTACGCCCGATGCGCTGCCCGGCCGCTCCGGCCTGCACGCCCACCTCCAGGGCCTCGACAAGGTGGCTGAGAAGCTGAACCGCTCCCGCGCCGTCGCCGACGCGCTGGTCCGCAAGCTGGGCGACGCGCCGGAGGATCGCACCGCCCGGCTCAACATCGAGCTTTTGCACGGCGCCATCCTGGACCTATTCCTAGCCGCCGGCGACGGCGAGGGCGGCGAGACGGCCGGCCCGGTCACCTTCGACCCCGAGGCCGTCATGCTGCTGGGCAAGGCGCTGAAGGATCTGGCCTCCGCCAAGAAGGCCGACACCGAGACCACGCTCAAGGTGCGCAAGGAAGCCCTCGCCGAGGCCGCCAAGGTCGCCAAGGCGGTGGCCCGCGCCCAGGGCCTCACCGCCGAGACGGCCAATGCCATCGCCACCAACATTCTTGGCCTCGCCGCATGATGCTCCCCGCCACACAGTCCGACGCGCCCGAGATCCTGCTGGCCTACCAGAAGCGGCTGCTGAACACGGTGGCCGCCCACGCCGTCACGGTGTGCGAAAAGTCGCGCCGCATCGGCGCCACCTGGGGCATCGCCTCCTTCGCCGTCCTGCTGGCCGGCAAGGACCGCGGCGCAGGCGGCATGGACGCGCTTTACATCGGCTACAACCTCGACATGGCGCGCGAGTTCATCGCCACCTGCGGTGAATGGGCGAAGGCGCTCAACCTCGCTGCCGGCGAGATGGCCGAGGTGCTGCTGCCGGACGGCGACCGCGACATCCAGGCGTTCCGCATCGCCTTTGCCTCCGGCTTCGAGATCGTGGCCCTTGCCAGCCGCCCGCGCTCCCTGCGCGGTCGGCAAGGCTTCGTGATCGTGGACGAGGCCGCCTTCCACGATGACCTGGGCGAGCTGCTGAAGGCAGCGCTGGCGCTGCTCATGTGGGGCGGCAAGGTGCTGCTGATTTCCACCCACGACGGCGCCGACAACCCGTTCAACCAGGTGATCGAAGAGGCCCGCGCCGGCCGCAAGCCCTACGCCGTGGTGCGCATCACCTTCGATGAGGCCGTGGCTGACGGCCTGTACGAGCGCATCTGCCTGAAGAAGAAGGAGACGCCCACCCCCGAGGGCCGCGCCAAATGGATGGCGGAGATCCGGGCCTTCTACGGCGACGACGCGGACGAGGAGTTGGACGTGATCCCGCGCCAGGGCACCGGCACCTTCCTGCCCACCACGCTGGTGGAGCGGCGGATGGAGGACGGCATCCCGGTGGTGCGCTGGGCCTGCGACGACAAGTTCGCCATGCTGCCCGCCCATGTGCGCGAGGCCGACGCGGCCGAGTTCTGCGAGCGGCACCTGAAGCCGCTACTGGCGACGCTGGACCCGGACCTCAACAGCTACTACGGCCAGGACTTCGCGCGCTCCGGCGACCTGTCGGTGATCTGGCCCATCCAGGTGCAGAAGAACCTGCGCCGCCGCCCGCCCTTCCTGGTGGAGCTGCGAAACGTCCCCTTCGAGCAACAGCGCCAGATCCTCTTCTACATCGCCCGCCGGCTGCCGCGCTTCACCGCCGCCGCCATGGACGCCACCGGCAACGGCGCCTACTTGGCCGAGGTGGCCGCCCAGGAGTTCGGCTTCCAGCGCATCGCCCAGGTGAAGCTGAACGAGAGCTGGTACCGCGAGGCCATGCCCAAGTTCAAAGCCGCCTTTGAAGACGGTTTGACGGCGCTGCCGCGCGACGCCGACGTGCTGGCCGACCACAAGGCCATCAAAATTGTGCGCGGCGTCCCGGTGGTGATCCGCGAGACGCAGAAGGCCGGCAAGGGTGAGGACGCCAAGAAGGGCGGCAAACGCCACGGCGACAGCGCCATCGCCCACCTCCTGGCCTACATCGCCACGCTGACCGACGTTCCCGACCTGGATGACATCGAGGCCGCCGGCGACGGCCGCGCCGGCGACGATGCCTTCGCGGAGGCCGGCGC
>JAEYOB010000519.1 GCA_023412175.1 Pseudomonadota bacterium
CTACTGCACCGCCAAGGCCGGCGCCTGCGGGGTGGAGAGCGTGGACATCCCCTTGCGTGCGGGGCCGTGACCGGTCCTACCCTCCGGCGAGCAGGTCCTGGTATTCCGGGTGCTTGCGGATATAGCCGGCGATGAAGGCGCACTGCGCCACCACCGGCAGGCCGCGGGCGCGGGCGGCGTCCAGCGCGCCGCGCGCCAGCGTCGAACCGACGCCGCGCCCGGACAGGCTCTCCGGCACCTCAGTGTGGGTGAAGACCAGCTCGCCGTCGCGGATGCGGTAGGCGGCGAACGCGGTTGCGCCGTCCACGACCAGCTCATAGCGGCCCTGGGCGGGGTTGTCGGTGACCGTGCCGGTCGTCGGTGCGCCAGTCATCGGTGCGGCACTCATCGGTGCGGCTCGGCGGGCTTGGTTTCCGGATCGGGTTCGACGATGGCGTCGTCGGGCGAGGCGCGGCCGCTGTTCGGCTCGTCGGCCAATGCACGGTTGAACTGCATGGCCTTCTCGATGCCGTCGAACCAGAAGGTCCGGCCCTCGTTGACGAAGTCGGACCCTTCGACGAAGCCGATGTCGCGGGCCACCGCGCGCCCCATCTCCTCGGGAACGTTGATGGGCCACTGGAATCGTGAGTCCGCCATGGCGCTTCTCCCGGATTGCCTCGTGTGGACAACGGGAGAAGGCGGGCCGGCGTTCCCGGCCCGGCCATCCGGCGAGGTGGCCCCTCCCCATCGGGTCAGGGCCCGGCCTCTCAGCCGCCGGTCTTGAGCGCGGCGATCCGCTGGCGGACGGTGTCGCGGCCCGGGTCGTTGGGGCCCATCTGCCCCACCAGACGGTTCCACAGCCCGGCCGCCTCGGCGCGCCGGCCGCCCTGGGCGGCGTCGAGGCCGAGCAGCCACAGCGCCTCCTTGTTGGCGGCGTCGAGGCTCAGGACCTCGCGCAGCGCCTTGACCGCCTCGCCCGGCATCGGGCCGTTCTCCGGTGCCGTGCTCAGCAGGGCGTCGGCGTAGGCGATGCGGGCATCGACGCGCTGGGGCGCGCGGTCCACCGCCTGCTTGGCGGCGGCGACGGCCTTCTCGTGATCGGACAGCACCGTGTAGGAACGGGCCAGCTTCATCCAGCCGTCCACGTCGTCGGGGTTGGCCTGCATCTTGGCGGCGAGCTGGTCGACCATGTCGCGGATCATCCGCTGCTGGTCGCCGGCCTCGCCGCCGATGTCGGGGTGGCTCTGCTGCGGCGGCAGCGGCTTCGGCATGACGCTGGCGACGTCCAGCTTCAGGATGCCGGCGGCCTCCGTGATGCGGGCCTGCACCATCGGCAGCCACGGCGCGTCGGCCGGGGTCTCGGCGACCAGCGCGCTCCAGCCGTCCAGCGCGCCACGGGCGTCGCCGGCCTGGAGGCTGGCCAGCGCCAGGAAGAAGCGGGCGCGGGCGTCCTTGGGATCCTTGGCCAGCATCGCCTGGAAGACGCGCTTGGCCTCATCGGTGATGGTGCCGCCGTTGGCCGCGGTGGCCATCTCGGCGTAGGCGGACTTGGCGTCCAGGTCGTCGGGCAGCAGGTCGGAGGCGCGCTTCAGGGCGTCCGCCGCCTGATCGTAGTTGCCCATCCGGCCATAGGTCTGGCCGAGGATGGTCCAGGCCTGCGCGTCGTTCGGGTTGGCGTCCAGGTGCTGCTTGATCTTCTGCATCGCCTCCACCACCTGGGCCGGCGGGCCGTCCTGGCTCTGTTCGGCGGCGAGGTTGCGCGAGGCCAGCGGCACGGCCGGCACGTCCGGGCGGCCGAGCGGCAGGTAGACGGCCACGGCACCCAACGGCAGGGCGACCGCCAGCAGCGCGGCGACCGCCTTGGTCCGGCCGGCGGGATTGCGCGTCGCGGCCTTCGCCTCGTCGGCCAGAGCCAGCATGCGCCGGGCGACCTCCGCCTTGGCGGCGTCCATCTGGGCGTCGGTGATCAGGCCGCGGGCGCGGTCACGCTCCAACTCGCCCAGCTGGTCGCGGTAGACCTCCAGGTCGTAGGAGCCGCGGGAAGGGCTGGCGGCGTCGGCGCGCGGGGCCCTCAGCAGCGGCAGCACGATGATCAGCACCACGGCGATCGTCAGTGCCGCCGCGAGAATCCAGAAAAGCATCAGGTTCCGTCCTTGCGGAGAAGCGCATCCAGGCGGCGGCGCTCGTCCGCGGTCAGGGGCGCGGTGTCGCCCCTCGTCCCGCCCGCGGCGCGGCGGTTGCGCAGATAGACCACGGTGCCGAGCGCGCCGAACGCCAGGATGACGAACGGCCCGACCCACAGCAGCAGCGTGGTCGCCTTGAACGGCGGGCGCAGCAGCACGTAATCGCCATAGCGGTCGGTGACGTACTGCAGCACTTGGTCGTTGGAATCGCCCTTCGTCAGGCGCTCGCGCACGATGACGCGCAGGTCGCGCGCCAGTTCGGCGTTGGAGTCGTCGATGGACTGGTTCTGGCAGACCAGACAGCGCAGGTCCTTGCTGATCACCCGCGCGCGCTCTTCCATCTTCGGGTCGGGCAGAACCTCGTCGGGGTTGACGGCCCAGGCCGGAGAAGTTGGCGCCGACAGCGCGGACACCGACAGGAAGACAGCCAGTAGAAGCGCCCTCATCCCTTTCGCAGCTCCTTGACCATGGGCAGGATCGTCTGCTCGACCGCCTCGGGCGTCAGCGGGCCGACGTGCTTGTAGCGGATGCGGCCCTGGCGATCGATCAGGAAGGTTTCCGGCA
>JAEYOB010000522.1 GCA_023412175.1 Pseudomonadota bacterium
CCAGCGACGGGGCCAGCATCTGCACGGCGCCGAGCTGGAGGGCCTCAAGCTCCTCCTTGTCCTTGTAGAGCTGGCTGTTCGGGTAGACCTCGACCTTGACCTTGCCGCCGGTGCGGGCCTCGGCCAGTTCCTTGAACTTCTCGGCGCCCTTGCCCTTCGGGGTCTCGGGGGCGACGACGTGGCTGAACTTGATGACGATCTGGTTCTGCGCCAGGGCCGGCGATGCGAGCAGGCAGCCGAACGCAGCCGCGCAGAGCAGCTTGGAGAGCTTCATATGACCGTATCCTCCCGGATTTATAGGTCGTTGGACTGAGGAGCATTGTTCGATAGTTTCCACCACACCGCTATTGTGGAAATCCGTATCTTTATCGATAAGTGTCATATGATCCGTATGCCCACCGTTTTGAGCCGCCGCAGCACCGCCATGCCGACCATCGCCATGGTGCTGGTGGTGGTTCTGCTGGGCGTCTTCCTCTGGCTGCTCGACCGCTCCGAGCGTGAGGAGGAGGAGCATGCGCTGATCCGTGACGCGCTGTGGGTGGAGCAGAGCCTGCGCTTCCAGCTCGCCTCTGACGTCGACCGGCTGGAGCAGCTCGCTGATTCCATCGGGCGTTCCACGCGCTCCGGCGTGATCGGCGCCATGCGCCATCTGGTCACCACCAACCCGGCGGTCGAGCGGGTGCTGTGGCTGGACGCCGCGGGGCGGACAGTGGCGTCGGTGCCGCCGGTGCCTGACGGCCGCACGGTGGACGATGCGCCGGTGCCGTCGCCGCGCGGCGATGCCTACCGCATCGCCCGCTCGCTGGGTAAGCGTGCCTTCACGGCTTCCTACCGGCTGCCGATGGCCGGCATGGGATTCGACGTGCTTGTGCCGGTATACCAGGAGCAGGGCTTCGCCGGCATGCTGGTAGGCGTGTTCGCCATCGACGAGATCCTGACCCACCACGTGCCGTGGTGGATCGCCGAGCGCTACCAGATCGCCATCGTCGACACCCACGGGACCGTGCTCGGGGCCAAGTCGCGCGTTGCCGAGCCGAAGCCGCGGCGCAGCCACCTCATCCCGTTCGACCCGCCGGGCAAGGGGATGGCGCTGGTCGCCACCGTGCACCGCACCGAGAGCAACCTTGGCCGCACCGTGCTGGTGGGCGCCATCTTCGGGCTGACCGGGTCGGCGCTGTGGAGTCTGTGGGCGGTGCGCCGCCACATCCGCCGCCGCGTTCACGCCGAGCAGGCGTTGCGCACCGAGCACGCTTTCCGCAAGGCCATGGAGGACTCGCTGACCGTCGGCATGCGGGCGCGGTCCATGGATGGGCGCATCATCTACGTGAACCCCGCCTTCTGCCGCATGGTCGGCTGGAGCGAGGCGGAGCTGATCGGCCGGGGCCCGCCCATGCCCTACTGGCCGCCGGAGGATCTGGAGCGCTGCACGACTGTGTTCAGCATGGTGCTGACCGGCGACGCGCCGTCGGACGGCTTCGAACTGCGCCTGATGCGCCGCAACGGCGAGCGGTTCGATGCGCTGATCTACGAAGCGCCGCTGATCGAATCCAATGGCCGGCAGACCGGGTGGATGGGATCCTTCCTCGACATCACCGAGCGCAAGCGTGCCGAGGAGATGGCCCGCCAGCAGCAGGAGCGCCTGCAGCACACCGCCCGCGTCATCACCATGGGCGAGATGGCGTCCACCCTGGCGCACGAGTTGAACCAGCCGCTGTCGGCCATCGCCAGCTATTCGGCCGGCTGTCTCAACAAGCTGCGCGCCGATACGGCGGCCCCGGCCGAACTCATCCCGCCCCTCGACAAGCTGTCCAAGCAGGCCATGCGGGCCGGCGGCATCATCCGGCGCATCCACGAGTTCGTGCGCAAGCGCGACCCCCAGGTGGCGCCCTGCGACATCACCGCGGTGGTGGAAGACAGCGTTGCGCTGATCCGCGCCGACGCCCGCAAGCATGGCGTGCGCATCGATGTGGACCTGGACCGCTCGGCGCCCACGGTGCTGGCCGACCGCATCCTGGTGCAGCAGGTGCTGCTCAACCTGATGCGCAACGGCATGGAGGCGATGGCGCAGACGCCGCGCGACGCGCGCTTGCTGAGCGTCTCCACGCGGGTCCAGAATGGCGCGGTGCTCACCCGCATCCGCGACCGCGGCTGCGGCGTGGCGCCGGAGGTGGCGGACACTCTGTTCTCACCCTTCTTCACCACCAAGAAGGAAGGCATGGGCATGGGCCTGAACATCTGCCGCTCCATCATCGAAAGCCACCAGGGCCGCCTGTGGTTCGAGGCTACCACCGGCGGCGGCGCCGCGTTCCTCTTCAGCCTGCCGGTGGTGACGTGAGCGGCCTCCCCGTGGTGGACGCCAAGGTCCACATCGTCGACGACGACGAGGCGATCCGCGACGCGCTGTCCTGGCTGCTGCAGTCGCGCAACGTGCAGGCCGAGACCTGGGCGTCGGCGGAGGCGTTCTTCCGGGCCTGGACGCCGGCCATGGCCGGCTGCCTGCTGCTGGACATCCGCATGGAGGGGATGACCGGGGTGGAGCTGTTCGACCGTCTGCGCGACCGCGGCTGCCGGTTGCCGGTGATCTTTCTGACCGGGCATGGCGACGTGCCCATCGCCGTATCGGCGCTGAAGAAGGGAGCACGCGACTTCGTCGAGAAGCCGTTCAACGACAACGAACTGGTGGACCGCATCATCGACGCGCTGGCCTACGACGCCGAACAGCGGGCGAAGGAGGCCGGGCAGGCGTCGGTGGCGGCGCGGCTGGTGACCCTGACCCAGCGCGAGCGGCAGGTGATGGATCTCGTGGTGGCCGGCAAGCTGAACAAGGTGATCGCCGACGACCTGGGCATCAGCATGCGCACGGTCGAGGTGCACCGGGCGCACGTCTTCGAGAAGATGGGCGTGAAGACCGCCGTGGAGCTGGCAAGGCTGCTGGCAACCGTATGAGCTCTCCCCCGGCGGGGCCGGGGGAGAGGCAAGGGGCTATGCCGCGGCGCGCAGCAATTGGCGTTCCAGTTCGTCGATGGCTTGCACCATCTCGTTCACCGCCTGATCGGCCTGAGCGCGGGCGAGGGGCCATGCATCGTCGCTGGCTTGACGTGCCGCCTCGGTGCGGGCAAGGACGCGGTTGTGCAGGCCGCGGGCGTGGTCCAGCGCACGCTCGTGCTCCAGGCGATCGCCCTCGGTGCGCTCCACGATGCTGCGGAGTTGTTCCAAGCGATTTCCGGCGTGCGAAAGCAGGTCGCGGCACAGGGTCTCATGACCGTGCCGCTGATGGCGACTCATCGTGCTTCCCCCCTTCGGGTTTCCTTCAGTGCTTCGGCTTCCGGCGGCCCCACAGGACACTGCCACCGCAATTTTGTGCAGTGCGAAAGTATCTGTGTGCAATGCCGCAAGAAGAAAATTGACCTGGGTTCTGCCTTCAACGTGGCAAACGTGGTCTGGATCCCAAAGCCATGAGCTGCGTTAAGCGTTTCCTCAGTGTCCGGTTGGATCCGGCTTGTCCATTTTTCTGGTATGTCCAGTTTTCTCTTCGCGCCTATCTGCCCAAATTACTGAGTGGTCGTCAATCCGACCAACCTCATACTCCAGGGACATCTTGTCGCAGGAGCATGGTGCAGTGCTATCGTGCAAAGGATGGATGGAGGGACGGGCATGAGCGCGTTCGCGGTACCCGCCCCGGTACGCCGAAAAGCTGGGTTCGCCGGCGCTTTGGATGCCGGTTGGCTCGATGACGGCAATAGGGAGCGCAGGGAGGATTCCGCCCGGAAGGGCGGCTTACTCCGCCGCGATGCCGTACGCGTACTCGGTGTCGTTGGAGACGTGGGGCTCACCGTTGCAGCCGCACGTGCTGCAATCGCCGCCACAGCCGCCGATGCGCTGTGTTTCGCGATGGTCTTCCACCATGCCGCGCACGTACGGGACGCACTTGCCGCACTTGACCTTGTGCCCGAAGTGCCGGAACACCGCCGCCGTCGTCTGCGCACCGTCCTGGAGGACTTGCTTGATCTGCTTGTCGGTGATCGGATGGCAGATGCACACGTACATGGGCCGCTGTGTTCCCTGGTGTCGCGATGAACCCACAGGTACTGTTATTGAGAATCATTGTCAATCGCGATAACGGGGCCTCCTTGGTGGTGCGCGTAATTGTCACGGCGCTCATCCGGGGGCAGTAGCGGGCCGGGGGCAGCAACGGGATCGCGCGAAGGATGGAAGCGGGGAGGCGAGGGATGACCGAATGGTGGCGCGGCGCGGTGATCTACCAGATCTACCCGCGCAGCTTCCTCGACACGAATGCGGACGGGGTGGGCGACCTTGCCGGCGTCGCCGAGCGGCTGTACCACGTGGCGGCGCTGGGTGCCGACGCGGTGTGGCTGTCGCCGTTCTTCCGCTCGCCCATGAAGGATTTCGGCTACGACGTGGCGGACTACCGGGCGGTGGACCCGCTGTTCGGCAGTCTGGCGGATTTCGACCGGCTGCTGGAGCGGGCGCACGCACTGGGGCTCAGGGTGCTGATCGACATGGTGCTCAGCCACACCTCCGATGCGCACCCCTGGTTCCGCGAGAGCCGGCAGGGTCGCGACAGCCCCAAGGCCGACTGGTACGTCTGGGCCGATCCGAAGCCGGACGGATCGCCGCCCAACAACTGGCTGTCGGTGTTCGGCGGTTCGGCCTGGGCGTGGGAGAGCAGGCGCCAGCAATACTACCTGCACAATTTCCTTGCCAGCCAGCCCGACCTGAACCTGCACCGGCGGGCGGTGCAGGACGCCGTGCTGGCGGAGTGCGCGTTCTGGCTGGAACGCGGGGTGGATGGGTTCCGGCTCGACGTCGCCAACTACTACCTCCAGGACCGGCTGTTGCGAGACAACCCGGCGCGCACGCCGGACGCCCGCTGGCCCGACGGCGTGCCGCCGGGCAGCGCCTACGGGATGCAGGCGCACATCCACGACAAATCGCAGCCGGAGAATATCGCGGTGTTGCGCCGCCTGCGGTCCCTGCTCGACCAATACCCCGGCTGCATGGCGGTAGCCGAGGTGCACGACGACGACAGCATCGCCCGTGCCGCCGAGTACGTGGCCGGCACCGACCGGCTGCACACCGCCTACAACTTCGCGCTGCTCGGGCCGTTGCACACGGCTGGCGCGATCCGTCGCGCCGTCGAGGCGTTCGAGCGGCAGCCTGGCCACGGCTGGCCGTCCTGGGCCTTCTCGAACCACGATGTGGAACGGGTGGTGAGCCGCTGGGGCGGTCCCGATGCACCGTCGGCCGCGGCAAAGCTGTTCCTGGCGCTGTTGACCAGCCTGCGCGGCACCGCCTTCGTCTACCAGGGTGAAGAGTTGGGTCTGCCGCAGGCCGAGGTGCCTTACGAGCGCCTGCGCGATCCCTTCGGGATTGCGATGTGGCCCGAGCCGGGCGGGCGCGACGGCTGCCGTACGCCGATGCCGTGGACGCAGGAGGGGGCCCACGCGGGCTTTTCCGCAGCGGAGCCGTGGCTGCCCATTCCCGACGCGCACCAGGCGCGGGCCGTGGATGCGCAGCGCACCGACCCCGACAGCGTGCTGGCCTTCGCCCGCGGCTGGCTGGCGTGGCGCAAGGGGCAGCCGGCGCTGCGCCTGGGAGACATCCGCTTCCGGGACATGCCCGAACCGCTGCTCGCCTTCGAGCGGCGGCATCTCGTTGGGAACGAGGGCGGGCAGCGGCTTCTGTGCGTCTTCAACCTCGGTCCGCGCGCGGTGGAGACGCCGCTGCCCGATGCCGAGCGCTGGCGGGCGCTGCACGACCACGGCTTGGCGGGGGCGCTGTCTGACGGCGTGCTGCACCTGCCGGGATGGGGCGGGGTGGTGGCCGAGGGCTGATATCAATGGCGTTCGAGGGCATCCAGCGAGGATTAACGCCCCTTGTACGCCACCTCCAGCGCGCCGAGGTCAAGCTTGGTCATCTGCAGCAGCGCCTGCATAACGCGCTCGACCCTCGCCGGGTCGGGATCCTTCAGCATGGGGTAGAGTGCGGTGGGGACCACCTGCCAGGATACCCCGAAGCGATCCTCAAGCCAGCCGCACTGTCCCGGCTTGCCGCCGTCCGACAGCCGCTCCCAGAAAAGGTCTACCTCGCCCTGGTCCGCGCATTTCACCATCATCGAGATGGCGGGCGAAAAGGTGAAGTGAGGGCCGCCGTTGAGGGCGACGAACTCCTGCCCGTCGAGGGTGAAGGTGACGGTCAGCACCGTTCCCTTCGGCTTCGGACCCGCTTCACCGTAGTAAAGCACATCCCCGAGCGCGGCCTCCCGGCCGACCTCGCGGAAGGTGGCGACGTAGAACCCGGCAGCCTCCTCGGCCCGGTCGTCGAACCACAGGCATGGGGTGATGGTCGCCATGGCGTCACCCCGCCGTCATGGCGGCCTGCGCCGCGGCAACATCCATCCACACCACCTCCCAGATGTGCCCGTCCGGGTCCTCGAAGCTGCGGCTGTACATGAAGCCGTGGTCCTGCTTCGGGCCGGGATCGATGGTGCCGCCCGCCGTTCCCGCCGCGTCGACCGTGGCGTCGACAGCCTCGCGGCTATCGGCGGAGATGGCGATCAGCACCTCCGTGCTTTTCTTCGCGTCGGCAATCGCCTTCGGGGTGAACTGGCGAAACTTGTCGTGGGTCAGCAGCATGGCGTGGATCGTCTCGGAAAAGACCATGCAGGACGCGGTGTGGTCGGAAAAACGCGCGTCCTTCACGGCGCCAACCGCTTCGTAGAAGGCGGTGGTGCGGGCGAGGTCGGCGACCGGCAGGTTCACGAAGATCAGCTTGGACATGCTACCCTCCCTTGACATCCGTTGTTTGACACGGATGACACGCTGAGTTACAAAAAGCAACCATGAAGTTAGAAAAAATAACTGATCACCCTGAGGCCCGCCAGCGCCGGCGGTATGAGGACGCCTGCGCCACCGCGCACGCGCTCGATCTGGTGGGGGAGCGCTGGGCCCTCCTGGTCATGCGCGAACTGATGCTCGGGCCGCGACGGTTCAGTGACCTGCGCGCCAGCCTGCCGGGCATCAGCGCCAACGTCCTTACCCAGCGCCTGGAGGGCCTGGAGGCGGCGGGCGTGCTGGTACGGCGCAAGTTGCCGCCACCCGCGGCGACGCAAGTTTACGAACTGACGGAATGGGGCTATGAGAGTGAGCCCATCTTCCAGGCGCTCGGCCGTTGGGCAGCGCGGTCGCCGACGCACGATCCGAGCCTGCCGTTCAGCGCCGTTTCGATGATGCTGTCGCTGCGCACGATGCTCGACCCGCAGCGGGCCGAAGGGATCGCGGCGCACATCGGCTTCTGCCTGGGCGAGGACCGTTTTGTGGGCCATCTGGCCGGGGGGCGCCTGGAGATTGGGCGTGCCGAACCGGACGGTGCCGACGTGGTGTTCATCGGTTCGGCGCCGGTGCTCGCCGGCGCGGTCTACGGCGACGGGCCGCTGGCGGCGCTGGAGGCGGCCGGGGTGTTGCGGGTCGAGGGCGACCGCGCGCTTGCCGAACGCTTCGTGACGCTGTTTCCTCTGCCGCCCAAAGCCGGATGAAGACCGAACCGATGACCGAGCCGCTGAACCAGACCATTTACCTTGCTCCGGAAGGCTTCGTGGACGACCTCGTCGCCGAACTGGGCGACGTCGCCGCCGTGGAGGACCGGCTGGTCTTTGTGGACGGCCCAGCGCGGCCGGCGGCCTGGGCGCAGAACATCTGGTTCGACCCGGTGCGCATCGAGGTGGAGTCCATCAAGGACGCCGCCAAGAAGCTTCGTGCCATCCAGCGGAACTGGGCGCTGTGGTCGCTGCGCCACCACCGCCGGGCCAACCTGATCCAGGAGAACCTGCCGCACGTCTCGGCCAAGCCCATCGCTTTCCCGTCGCCGATCCCGACGGCGCCTCTGGGGTCCTGGACGCTGCTGGACGAGTTCACGGTGATTGCCGCGGCGCGCTGCTCCAGCCCCTGGCGGCACGGCGAGTTGAACTTCGTTGAGAACAGGACCGCGCCGCCCAACCGCGCCTACCTCAAGCTGTGGGAGGCCCTGACCCGGATGGGCCGGCAGCCCGGTCCGGGCGACCGTTGTCTCGATCTCGGCTCCAGCCCCGGCGGCTGGACCTGGGTGCTGCACGAACTGGGTGCCGAGGTGGTCAGCGTCGACAAGGCGCCGCTGGCCCCCGAGATCGCGGCGCTGCCCCGCGTCCATTACCGGCAGGAGAGCGCTTTCGGGTTGAAGCCGCAGGACATCGGCGCGCTCGACTGGCTGGTCTGCGACGTGATCTGCTACCCGACACGCCTGCTGCGCCTCGTCGAGAACTGGATGCAGAGCGGGCTGGTGAGGAACTTCGCCTGCACCCTCAAGTTCCAGGCGGAAACCGACCATGAAACCGCCCGTGCCTTCGCCGCTATCCCCGGCGGGCGGGTCGAGCACCTGTTCCACAACAAGCACGAAATCACCTGGATGTGGTCGGCGGCGTGAGTCGGGGCGGCTTTCCGGACCCTTGCGCCGGGAGGCATGCCCTCTGACCTTGTCCTCCAGCCTGCGGCGTCCGGTCGCAGGGCTGCTGCGAGCGATTCGCATTGATAAATCGCTCCTAGAGATGAGAATGCCTCGCAATTAGGCCGGCTGCCTTCAGGGCCGGCAATGTTGTGGGGATTGCCCGTCATGCGTCATCTGATTGCCGCCTTTCTCGTCGCCCCGCTGGCGCTGGCCGGCGCTGCCCTGGCGGCGGACGGCGAGTACACGCTGGTCATCAAGGACCACATGTTCCATCCCGCCACGATCGAGGTTCCGGCCGGGCAGAGGTTGGTGCTGATCGTCAACAACCAGGATCCCACGGCCGAAGAGTTCGAGAGCAGCGACTTCAAGGCCGAGAAGATCATCGGCGGCGGCCGGTCGGCGCGCGTCAACGTCGCCCCGCTCAAGCCCGGCGAATACAAGTTCTTCGGCGAGTTCCACATGGAAACCGCCCAGGGCACGCTGATCGCGAAGTAAGGCGTGAAACGCCAGGCCGCCCACGTCAGCCGGAGAACGCCATGCTCGCCAGTCTCATCATCGTGTTCCGCGAGGTCCTCGAAGCCGGCCTGATCATTGGTATCGTGCTTGCGGCCACGCGCGGTGTTCCTGGACGCGGGCGCTGGGTGGCGGCGGGAGTCGGCGCCGGCGTTGCCGGGGCCTGTGCCGTCGCCGCCTTCGCCGACGCCATCTCCGCACAGTTGGACGGCAGCGGGCAGGAGCTGTTCAACGCCGCCGTGCTGCTGACCGCCGTGGTCATGCTGGCTTGGCACAACGCCTGGATGGCTCGGCATAGCCGCGAGCACGTCGCCGAGATGCGTGCCGTCGGCCGTGCCGTCGAGTCCGGCGAGCGGCCGCCGCAGGCCCTGGCGGTGGTGGTCGGCGTGGCGGTTCTGCGCGAGGGTGCGGAGGTGGTGCTGTTCCTGGCCGGCATCGCTTCGACCGACAGCAGCGGCGCGGCGCAGCTGGCGCTCGGCGGGGCAGGGGGCGTTGCTCTGGGCGCGCTGGCGGCGCTGCTGGTCTACAAGGGGTTGCTCAACGTCCCGACACGCCACCTGTTCGCCGTGACCTCGTGGCTGATCACGCTGCTGGCGGCGGGCATGGCGGCTTCGGCCATGCACTACCTGTCGCAGGCCGGGCTGGTGAGCATCGGCGCGGCGGAGCTGTGGGACAGCCGCTTCCTGCTGCGCGACGACAGCATGCTTGGGCAGGTGCTGCACATCCTCGTCGGCTACACTGATCGGCCCACCGCCCTGCAGGCCGCGGCGTGGCTGGCGGTCGTGGCGTCCATCACGCCGCTCACCCGGATCGCCCGCCCGCAGGATCGTGTGCGGCCGGTGTCGGCGGGGTAGGGCGCGCCGCACTTTTCCGTGTTCACGCGCGCCGGGCAGCCGAAGCCGCTTCGTCGTTGCTGTGGCGCCGGGTGCGCGGCGCGCGTGGACACCGGGGGCGTGGCGTCTCCTACAGCCGGCGCAACGCCAGTTCGATCTGCGGGCGCATGATGGACGCTGCGGCGTAGCCGATCTCCACCACCTCGGCGGCGCGGTCGAATTCCAGGATGCCAACGTGGCCGAGGCGTGGCGTCACCAGCACGTCCGGCGGCTCGCCGGCGAGGCGCGAGCGGGTGATGCGGTCCTGCATGATGTCGATGGAGCCGGCCAGGATCTCCAGCACGTTGGGCGCCGGGCCGTGCGCCGTCGCCTCGATCTGGTCGGCCAGGAAGCGCGTGCGGATGCTCGGCCGCCGGCCGATCCAGGCGCTGACCTGCTGGGTGAGCTGCCCGAAGGCCGAGGTCGCCACGCCGGCCTCGGCCATAACCGGGCGCGACGGGGCCGACAGTTCGCTGTTCAGGTTCACCGCGATCACCACGTCCGCGCCCAGCGCCCGGCATAGCGACACCGGCACCGGGTTGACCAGCGCACCGTCGACCAGCCACTGCTGTCCCGAGCGCACCGCCGGGAAGACGCCGGGCATTGCCGCGGACGCGCACACTGCGTCCAGCATCGGCCCCTCGCGCAGCCAGATCTCGCGGCCCGTCGCCAGGTCGGTGGCCACGGCGGCGTAGGGCTTCGGCAGATCCTCGATGCGGATGTCGGTGTGGTCGTTGCGGAAGCGCTCGAACACGCGCTCGGCGGCGACCAACCCGCCGCGCCGGAACGTCACGTCGATGATGCCGAGCATGCCCAGCAGGCCCATGCTCTGCGCCCAGCTCTGCAGCGCGTCGAGCTGGTCGGTGAGATAGGCCGCCCCCACCGCGGCGCCGATGGAGGTGCCGCAGATGATGTCCGCTTCGATGCCCAGTTCGTCCAGCGCCCGCAGCACGCCGATGTGCGCCCAGCCGCGCGCCGCTCCGCTGCCCAAGGCCAACCCGATCTTCCGTCCCGTCACGATGTGCCTCGTTCTCTCCCTCACCGAATTTGGGCAATGGCCGTCCGGATGGAAAGCCGCCGGACGACAACCGGCCGGATGGCCGAGACGTTAGGCCTCCCGGCCGGCTCGGCCCCTTCGGATAATCTGCCGGGGAGCTGGGGTTTATCGAAAGTTTCCGGTAATCATCCCTTGGATTTCTTTAAAGTCAATGACGCTGTGATGATTTTTGGATGGATGATTTTTTCTTTGTTGCTCGTTAACCAAACAGCAACTCGCCGACCGGTAGTTTGATCGCAGGATAGATCTTCACCGTGGCAGAGGACGCCATGTCAAAGGACCTGAAGAGCTTCAAGAAGGATTGGCAGCGCTGGACCCGCGTGGAGCGCCTGACCGCCATCGCGCTGCTGGTCGCCGCCACCGTCGTGCTCGGCGGCCCGTTGACTCTGGGAATTCTCTAGGTTTCAGAAAGCCGCGGCGAGGGCCAGCAGCCCGAACCCGGCGAGCACCGCGCCCGACACGCGGTTGATCCAGAGCATCGCAACGGTCGTCACCCGCCGCCGCAACACGCCGACCCCGGTGCTCAGCGCCAGCCACCACGCCGCCGATCCCAGGAACACGCCGAGCACCAGCGCCGATGCTTCCAGCAGGGGCGCCTCGCCGGCTTCTGCCAACCCCAGCGCGCCGAACACCGCGGCGAAGCTGATTATGGTCGCAGGATTTGCGAGCGTCAGCACCACGGTGGATGCGTAGGCGCCGGCCAGGGTGTGCGTCGTCCGCGCATCCGCCGCCTGCTCCGCCGGCCGGGCGCGCAAGGTCGCGATCCCCAGCCACAGCAACACCAGTCCACCCACCAGCCGCAACGTCGTCTGCCAGTCCAGCAGCAGGTTGGTGACGGCTGCCAGCCCGAACCCCGCGATGGCGCCGTACACAGCGTCGGCGGTGGCGGCGCCCAACCCGGTGGCGAACCCGACCGCAACCCCATCGGCCAGCGTGCGCCGAACGCACAGCAGCCCGATCGGTCCGACCGGCGCGGCAATGGACAGCCCGATGACGGCGCCCTTCAGAAACAGGAAAGCGGTTTCCATGGCGGCTATCCGACCGGCAGGGCGGCCGTCTCCTTCACTGAAGACAGGGCGATGGCCGTGTGTGAACGCACCACGCCGGGCAATGCCTTCAACTCGTCCGTCAGGAAGCGCTCCAGGGCGGCGGTGTCGGGCACGCGGATCTTGAGCAGATAGGACCACTCCCCGGTCATGTGGTGGCACTCCTGCACGGATGGGTTGGCGGTCATGGCGGTGCGGAAGGCGGAGTCGTGCTCCGGCCGCTCCAGCAGCACGTGCACGAAGGCCAGAACATCCAGCCCGACGGGCTTGGGTGCGATGCGCGCGCCCCAGCCAGCGATGACGCCGGAGGCTTGAAGCTTCTTCAGCCGTTCGTTGACCGCCGAGACCGACAGGCCAACCGCAGCGCTCACTTCGGCGTAAGAAGCGCGTCCGTCTTGCTGGAAATGCGCTATGATTTTGCGGTCAAGATCGTCCATGTCAGGATAATATGCGGAATCTTGGGGTAGCGCAATTCATTCCTATGCCCCGTCGGTGCGGGAGGCGCACGGGCTGCGGCATGCCGGACAAGCGAAGGCAAAAAAGAAGGGCCCGGCCCTTCAGCAAGGCCGCGCCCCCAAATTTTCCGCTCTGCAGTGCCCTCCCTGCCGGAGGGCGGGGAGGGGTGATCGGTCAGCCGTCGATTTCGCCGATGGCGGATTGCAGGTAATTCTGCAAACCGACGCTGTCGATCAGTCCGATCTGCGTCTCGACGAAGTCCAGACGCTCCTCGGTCTCCTCAAGGATCTCCTCCAGGAGATCGCGCGAGACGTAATCCGCCTTGGCCTCGCACAGCGCGATGGCGGCGACGATGCGATCGCGGTATTCGCGCTCCATGGCCAGATCGGCGCTGAGGATCTCGGGCACGTCCTCGCCGATGCGCAGCTTGCCGAGGTCCTGGAGGTTGGGGATGGCTTCGAGGAAAAGGATGCGTTCGACCAGTTCGTCGGCGCTCTTCATGACCTCGATGGAGGCGTGGTATTCCCACTTGCCCAGCCCCCGGAAGCCCCAGTTCTTCTCCATGCGCGCGTGCAGGAAATACTGGTTGATGGCGGTCAGCTGGTCCTTGAGGACCAGTTGCAACTGGGCGATGACGTCAGGGTTGCCCTTCATGGTCCGCCCCCCTTACTCGGAAATCTTGCCGATGGAGGACTGCAGGTAGTTCTGCAGGCCGATCCGGTCGATGAGGCCGATCTGCTGCTCCAGCCAGTGGGCGTGATCCTCCTCGGTGTCGTCCAGCAGCTCGACCAGGATGCGGCGGGTGTCGTAGTCCTGCTCCTGCTCGCAATGGGCGATAGCCTCCTTCAGGGCGTCCACCACCTCCAGTTCGAGCGTCAGGTCGTTGCGCAGCATCTCCGGCACGTCCTTGCCGATGCGCAGGGCGTCGCGGCTGGCGACGTCGGGCGTGCCTTCCAGGAACAGGATGCGCTTGATCAGCTTGTCGGCGTGCTCCAGCTCGTCGTGGCGCTCGTGCGCGATGCGCTCGTAAAGCGCCTTGAAGCCCCAGTTTTCCATCATCCGGGAGTGGGCGAGGTACTGGTCGGCTGCACTCAGCTCGCCGGTAAGCAGCCTGTTCAGGCGGTCGATGACGCTCTGTTTCCCCTGCATGGCTTGCCTCTGTTCTTTCGAATCTCTGCAAGCCATATGGCATGAAGTTTGGAATTGGTCAAATCGAAATTTAAGTAATTGGCGATGGTGTTGAGAGTGATTCTCAGTTCAATTCCCTATATTTCTTATGATATTCGCTGTTGTTTATGTAAATGAGAATGATCCGCATAAATGATTTGGGCCGGGCGTGCACCGATGCGCGCCCGGCCCAGGATGGCGAAAAGGATGTCAGACCGTCTCGGCCTTGCTGGTCAGGCCCAGGCTTTCGGCGGTGTTCGCCACGGTGTTGAGGCAAGTGGCTGCGCGCTCGGCCGGGATGGAGACGGCGAAGCGGATGGTGTAGCGGCCGCCCTCGCGGTCGGGCAGCGTCTGCGCGTCGAGGCGGACGATGTTTGCGTCGATCTGGGTGAAGATGTCCGACAGCCGCGCGATCAGCCCTGGCT
>JAEYOB010000227.1 GCA_023412175.1 Pseudomonadota bacterium
GGACCGTGGCGGGGGGAGGGGCGGGCGCGCCTTACGTGTTGCGCGGCTCGACGATCATACGGCCGCCCATCTCCATGTGCAGTGCGTGGCAGAACCACTGGCAATAGTACCAGTGCACGCCCGGACGCTCGGCGATGAAGGTGACCGACGTGGTCTGCTGCGGGCCGATCTCCGCGGCGATGCCATAGTTGGTCAAGGTGAAGCCGTGCGCCAGATCGTCCACGTCATCCATGTTGGTGATGTAGACGGTGACCTCGTCGCCCTGCTTGACCGTGAACTCCTCCAGGCCATAGGCGGGGGCGCGCTGCCACATGTAGACGCGGACCTTGTTGCCGTCGCGGATGACCTTGGCGTCGTCCTCCAGCACCACGCCGTCCTTCTTGGCCTGCTGGCGCGCGTCTTCCCACATCGGGTCGTCGCGGGTGAAGACGCTCTTCGGGTTCAGCTTGGAGCGGTGGACGATCAGCGTGTCGTGCGGCTCGGCGTAGGTGGGGCCGTCGTGGACCAGCTTCATCTCGTCGCCGGAGATGTCGATGAGCTGGTCGTTCTCCGGCTTGGACGGGCCGACGTTCAGGAAGCGGTCCTTCGAGAACTTGTTCAGCACGATCAGCCACTTGCCGTCGGCCTCCTTGGTCTGGCCCATGGAGGAGTGCTGGTGGCCGGGCTGGTAGTGGACGTCGAGCTTCTGGATGATCGGGTCGACCTTCTCGCCCTTGTAGGCGCGGACCGCCTTGTCGACGTTCCACTTCACCACCTGGCTGTCGAGGAACAGCGTGGTGTAGGCGTTGCCGCGCCCGTCATAGGCGGTGTGCAGCGGGCCGAGGCCCAGCGTCGGCTCGGCCACGATCACGTCGCGCGGCTTGATCTTGTCGTCGAACAGGTCGTCCAGCTTGCGCACGTCCATGACCGACACGGTCGGCGACAGCTTGCCGTTGACGGTGACATGGATGCCGTCGGGCGCGGCGTTGATGCCGTGCGGGCTGTTGGGAATCGGGACGTAGCGGGTGAAGGGCGAGCCCTTGCGGCCGTCCACCACCGGAACGCCGTTCATCATCGTGATCTTGCCGGCCTTCACGGCCTCTTCGATCCGCTTGAGATTGAAGATGACGATCCAGTCCTGCTCGTTGCCCGTCATCTCGGCGGTGGTGACGCCGCCTTCCGAGTTGTAGCAGGTGGAGAAGGCGTACTTGCCCTGGTAGTCGGCCTCGGTGTTGTCGAGGTTGCCGTCCACCCACACCTGCCAGGCCACCTTCATGGTGTCGCCGTCGATGGCGGTGAAGTGCGTGCGGTAGTTCTTCGGATCGATGTTCTTGCCGTCATTCGGCATCGGCACGAGCTGCTCGGCGTTGGCGAAGACGTAGCCGGTGCGCGGGTACTTCTGGAGCCGCAGGCCGTGGATGGCCGAGACGTTCGGGATCTCGATGACCTTGTCGGCCTTCATGATGTCGCAGCGGATGCGCGCGACACGGGTGTTGGCCTTGTCGTTCACGAAGATGTAGCGGCCGTCGTAGGTGCCGTCGCTGAACGACATGTGCGGGTGGTGCAGGTCGCCGTTCAGCCAGTTACCGCCCTTGTTCGCGAGGAACTTCTTCGTTTCGGCGGACAGATTCTCTGTGAGGATCTTGAGGCTCTCGTTGGTCTGGCCCCAGCCGGAGGCCGAGCAGCGGTTGAACACCGGGATGCGGTGCAGTTCGCGCATGCTGGGAGCGCCGAGAATGCGCACCTCGCCCGACTGCCCGCCGGAATGGAAGACGTAGTATTCGTCGAGGTCGCCCGGCTTGACCTCATACTTCGGCTTGCCGGAGGCCGGCGTCGCCGCCCGCGCCGTCGATGCGCCGAACAGGGCATCGCCGGCGACACCGGTCACCGCGCCGCCGCCCACCGCGCCGGCAACACCGGCGAGCGCCGCGGCCTTGGCCGTTCCGCCTAGAATCTCGCGACGGTTCATGCCCGCCGGCTTGTCCTTCTCGTTCGACATGGTCTGCTCCTTCGATGTTCCCCTGGTGGGGTCTTCATGGCCCCTTGCGGGTCGTGGTCCTTCCGGCCCGGGACGGGTCAGGTGCCGGTGGCAGGATCGATTGCCTGCACGACGGCGCGAGGCTTCGCCTCGGCCATCGGGCCGGCGGATGGGTGGGCGTCGCGGCGCTCCCGCTTCAGGCGCTTCTGGATCATCACGGGGCACAGCCGGTCGTGGTGGTAGAGCACTTGGCAGTGGAGGCACTGGATGCATTCGTTGGGGTTGATGTGCCCTTCGGGGTGGATCGCCTGGACGGGGCATTCGTTGGCGCAGCGCCGGCAGGGGTTGCCGCATTCCTTGTAGCGCTTCAGCCAGTCGAACATGCGCAGCCGCCCTGGAATGGCGAGCGCGGCCCCAAGCGGGCACAGATAGCGGCAGAAGAAGCGTTCGATGAACAGCCCGGCGACGATCAGCGCCACGGCGAACAGGACGAACCACCACTCCCGCAGGAAATGCAGGATGATCGCGGTCTTGAACGGCTCGACCTCGGACGCCTGCTCGGCGAGCGCCAGCGAGTACAGGGAAAGCCCGAACAGCACGAGGAAGATCATGTACTTGATCGGCCACAGGCGCTGGTGCAGGCCGAAGGGCACGGTGATCTGGCGGACGCCGAGCGCCTTGGCGACCTTGCTGGCCAGTTCCTGCAGCGCGCCGAACGGGCACAGCCAGCCGCAGAAGGCGCCCCGCCCCCAGAACAGCAGCGACGCGGCGACCGAGAACCACAGGATGAACACCAGCGGGTCCATCAGGAAGTAGTCCCAGCTGAAGTCGGTGCGCAGGGAGTTCGCAAAGGTCAGGATGTTGACCACCGAGAGCTGGGCCGTCGTGTACCAGCCGAGCCAGATCAGGGTGAACAGCAGGAAGCCGGTGCGCACCCGCCCGTAGAGTTTGGGCCGCTTGACCAGTTGATCCTGGAAAAAGAAGATGCCGGTCAACAGGGTGATGGCGACCGCGACGATGGCGATATCGAGCAGCCGGTTTTCCCAGATGCGCTGCCACAGCGGCGTTTCGGCCGGCTCCGGCTCCGCCGGTTCGGCAGCCGCCACCGGCGCCGGTCGGGCGGTCGGGCTCGCGGCCGGCGCATCCACCTTCAGGTACTTCTCCGGCGGCTGGTAGCCGAGGTCGAAGGTGACGAAGGTCTTTTCCAGCGCGGCGACCGCCCGATGCACAAGAAGCTGGATCCGCCACGGCTCGGCCGGGTCGAACTCCGTCCCCTCGGGCAGGATGAACAGGCCGACCTCGTCGAAGACAGGCGCGCCCGCTGCGGCAAACGATCCCAGGCGCTTGTGGGTGCGATCGCGGAACCGGGTCGAGACGTCGCCCTGTATCAGTTCGAACCGGTCGAAGATGCCGCCCCGCACATAGCCCGACCCCTTGAAGGAATAGCGCCCCATTCCGGCCAGCAGGATGGCGTGCTGGCCCGGCTTCAGGCGGCTCATCATCGACTCGTATTCGGCGTCGCCCAGCAGCGAGCGCCCGACGGTCGGGATGGTGGCAAGGGTGGCGTAGAAATCGATGAAGGCGTCGTCCGGCGCTCCGGGCTCCGGGCGGTCCTTGGCGTCCTGCCTTCCGGTGAGGTCGAAGGCCTCGTTGACTTGGCCTACCGTCAGGTGCAGCCGGCGTACGGAGCCGTCGCCCAGCAGCGTCTCCCAGTCGCTGACATCGGTCTTGGACAGGTCGAGGCTGCGGGTCACGGTCGGCGCTTCGGCCGCCGCGGGTGCGCCCAACGCCTGCATCACCTTCTTGCCGGACCGGATGATCGAGTCGCCGATGACCATCACCGTCACCGTCGCGCCCGACACGATGTCCACCGGCGGGCGGCCGGCGCTCTGGGAGGTCAGCTCAAGGACGCTCTTTCCGACATAGCCGTCGATGAAGGCGTTGATGCGCTCGGGCGGGATGCCGATCAGCACGATCGGCTCGTGGTGGTCGACCAGCTTGGCGCCCGTCACCGTGCCGTCCGGCGCCATCCCCACCATCACGTGGATCGGGCGGCCCGAGTAGCCGGTGGTGTTGACGAAATCGGAATTGAGGAATGCATGCCCCAACAGCGAGTCGCCCTTGTGGACGGGAACGACGGAGGGCTTCGCCTGGATCGGTCCGAAACGGTCGGCTCCCGGGAACAGATCCGCCGGCTGCACCTTGTTCAGGTACTGGGCCAGCTTCGGCTCTGCCGCATCAACGCGTGCGACCCCCGCCACCATCAGCAGCGCGGCCAAGACAACACATGCGAATCGATAATTGGTAAAAAACATCGCTATCGCCTGCATTTTTCTTAACAATTATCAATTTTATGTGCCGGCATCGCTTTTGGTGCCTTAGGTCCAGGTCTGCCCGCCAAGTAAGCGCATTTTACCATCAGGTGACTTGACCGTAGTCAAGAGCACGCTGCACATTCCCCGGTACGGTCAACCTGTCGCAGCCGTACAACCAACCGCTTCGGTGACGCTTTGCTGAAGCCTGATCGGAGGCGCGGACGCCATGCCGCTGTTGCACCATGAGCCCGCCGGCGAGGTGAAGACGCTGGAAGATCTCCTGGGGATCGCCAAAGCCATGGAGCGGGACGCGGTACGCCGCTACACGCTGCTGGCCAGCCTCATGGAGCGGCGGGGAGAACACGATACGGCGGCCACATTCCGGCGCCTTGTGGCGGAGGAGGAAGGCCACGTCGATGCCGTCGACGGCTGGGCGCGAACGCTGGGACTGCAGGCATCGGACGAACCGGAGTTCGAGGAGCGCCTACCGCCGGAGATCGCCACCTCGTGGCGGACGTTGAGCGAGCGGACCCGGCTGACGCCGCACCAGGCCCTGTCGCTGGCCGTGCTCAACGAGCAGCGGGCTTTCGCATTCTACAGCTACATTGCCGCCCTGAGCACGGACGAGGCGATCCGCCGCCGTGCCGAGGAACTGGCGCATGAGGAACTCCGCCACGCCGCGCTGCTGCGGCACGACCGGCGCGCGGCGTATCACCGTGAACGCCGCAGCGTGAAGGAGCAGCCTGCGCGCGCCGCTACGCCGGCCGAGATGGAGCGACTCGCCACGGCCCTCTTTTCCGCCGCAGCGGCGGAGCACGCGGCTCTGGCGGCGGCTCTGCATGCCTTCGGCGAAATCCCCGACGCCACCCTTGTGGCCCGCATTGCCGAGGAGGAAAGCTGCGTCGCCGAACCTCGGCCCGGTGACCCGGCGCGCCATCCCACCGCGTCCGACTGCCTGAGGGCGGCGTTCCGCGTATCGGAGCGTCTGGCGGAAGCGTTCGGCGACGTTGCCGAACACGCAGCGGACGAGGAGGTGCTCCTCCGCGCCCAGCACCTCCAGGAACTCGTCATCGGGCATTTGGCCGAACTGGGCGAGCGGATCGACGCGCAGTAAGCGTTGGGTGAGCGCCGCGGCGCCCTCAAGGCCGTTCGACTAAGCTTGTTGACCTTTCAGAGCCGGCGCTTCGACCTGATGCCGGCCTGTGTGCCGGAGCTGCGTTTCATGAACACGCTCCGCGGGCATGTGATCGTCAAACCTATCCAGGCCGCATGCTCACAGGCATGTGCAAAGACGCTGTCCCGTGCCCGACGATAGACCGCTTGGGAATCAGGCTCTTGCCGGATGTCGGTCTTGCGCATGGCCCGGAAACGACCAAGGGCCCAGCCGATTTCCCGGCTGGGCCCTTGTCTTATTTGGCGGAGCCAAGGAGGATCGAACTCCTGA
>JAEYOB010000231.1 GCA_023412175.1 Pseudomonadota bacterium
GCCTTGTACTTGGGAAACACGAGATCGGGTGATCCTGGGAGCTTCCGGTCGTGCAGCCGGAATCTCAGGCCGATTCCATGCAGCGATCGGCGCAACGCCATTTCCGGCGCCGTGTCCTTGCGTCCTATCTTGGACATCAAGCTGGAACGCGTATGGGGATCGACCCTGTCCATGCATACCGTCCTGGTGCGCCGCCGGGCCGCGTTGACGGACGCCCCGCTTATCGCCAACAGTCGGAAAAAAACCGTGGCCGAAGCGCATGAGGGCATCCTGCCGCTGGGTCGTGGGTGGCGTCAACGACTTCGTGTCGACCCGATGCGGAGGCAACGCCGGGGGGGCGGTTGGGTGCCGTCCCTCCCCGGCGCGTACCGTTAGGGTACGTCCAACGGCCTATTACGGGCATCGTCCAGCGCGCGAACCGGTCGACGGATGGCGTCGAAGGTGTCGACGAAGGCGATGTCCGGGTTCCCAGCGTCGGCTATCGCGGAACGCAGCGGCTCGGCGTCGCTGCCTTCGGCGTCCAGGCGCCAGAAGGGGTGGACGATCAGGAACGCCTGGGTACGCCCCCCTCTCGTCCAACTCACCATTGGCAGCCCTTGCGAACCGACTGCTCTCCAGTCCATCCGCCCGGGGCGCAGGCTGACGATTTCTTCCGCGGCGCGGCGCGCGATGGAATGCCAATCCGCCAGCTCCGGGAAGGCATCCCAGCGGTCGTCGGCCCCCGAGCGGTACGCAGGGTCCAGCATGGCCCGGAGGAAGCCGAGTCCGAGGCGCCAGTCGAGCAGGCCGTGGTAGCCGCGGTTGCCATACCTCTGGAGGCAGACGTAGCAGGCTTGGCTGCACGCCTCGCGGTGCCGATGGTCGAGGAACGGACCCACCAGGGGATCGTCATGCGCGCTGTTCAGCATGGACTCGACGAGATGCGAGATGAGCGGCCTGCCATCCCTCTCCGGCGTCCCGAGACGGCGGCAGAAGCCAGCTCCGTTGACCAGCGTGTCCGCCATCTGCAACAGGGGCCGCCCCTGCCGCAGACGGGGTTCGAGGATCTCGAACTCTTCGGGGGCGATGTCGAGTGCGAGCGCCGCCCGCTGGATCAGCAGCTGGACCGCGCTGATGGCCGCTGCCCGAACGCTCGTCTGATGAAATGCGCGGCCGAGTCGGTTCAAGGCCAAGCCGTCGGGAATCTCCCTGACGGTCACGTAGAGGGAGTCGGTTGCCTTCGTCGCCAGAAGCCGCACGTTGTCCGACGTCCCGAGATCGCCCGGAGCCCACTTGCGCCGATCCGTCGCTTCGTCCACGGAAACGAACTGGTTCTTCAGCTCGAAGGTGACGCCGGGGCGCCCCGGAACTCTGCACCGCTGCTGATGGACGTGGGTGACCGCGTACCCATGCGGGTTACCGTCCTCGCCCAACGGTCCGTCGTTCGTCCTAATGATGGCGGCGTCGTCGCCGATTCCGACCGCCAGGTTGGTCCCATCGACCGGCGTCGTCTCCACTTCGCGGATTTCCGAGGCCGTCTCCCGACGGACCGAAACGGGGGTCTCGTCCTCGTCCGCGGTGTCGGCCGTGAACGAGGTCCTGAACCCTTCAGGGACGAAGTACTCGCGGAATCGGTCCGGGGGCAGCATCTCTCCGCAGTCGCCGCACGCAACGGCCTCGTGGACGGGGCGGTCGCTGCTCGTCGTCCCGCCGCAGTTCGGGCAGCGGCCGATGTGACGACTCTCGACGTACCATTGGTCGTCGGGGGGCCTCATGCGAGCGAAGGTATCCCTCACCGTCGGTGCCTGGAGCGATGCGGTGAAGCCTATCCCCTCATGCTTCCGTTTGTCGCGGACGAGCGTCCGTCCGGGTGCGAACTCGTAGATCGCGAGGTCGAGCTCCCGATCGATCGTGTCCCATTCGAGTTCCTTGCGCTCGTTCTGCTCCAAGCCCACGTACAGAAGGCGAACCCGCGTCGGCATGCCGTACATCGGCATCAAGGCGTTCTCGGCCAGGAAGTTTGCGAGGTTCCCTCCCCTCCTGACCCCGGCCTCCCTGAGGCCCATGATGCGATCCATGAGAGCGGGCACGTTGGCTCTGGCGATCAGTTCTTCGGCGCGTCCCGGCCTGCCGAGCCCGAGGACTTGCGCGAAGCCGTCTCGCTCCGCGACCGTTTCGGACAGGGCGCCGCGGAGCCTGTCCTCCCACCCACGTTGCGGATCGTAGAATTCCATGCAGGGCACGAATTCGCCATGCACGTCGGGACGGTCGACGTCATCGCCGGGATACCCGGCCCCCATGCGCCTGCGCACCAGATCGAACGCCGCCGTCAGCCACACCTTGTGGAGAAGCCGCAGCGGGATGTCGAGGTGGTCCGGCGTCAGGAACGGCGGCGGTGGCGCATCGCCGGTGATGGACTTTGGATGGCGGAAGTAGTGCAGATCGTGACTGCGGCTCCTGCACAGGGTCGTGACGACGGAGAAGGCTTGGCCTCGCCGTCCCGCACGCCCCACGCGTTGCTGGTAGTTGAAGCGCATGGGGGGCATGTTCGCTTGGTAGACCGCCTGCAGGGATCCGATGTCGATGCCCACCTCCATCGTGGTGGTCACCGAAAGCATGTCGATCTCGCTCGCCCTCCTCTCGATCGTCGTGTCGCGGTCCGTCGGGCGTTCCACGAAGATGCCCCGGAAGCGCCTCAGACGTTCGGCTGGCGCTCCGGTCTGACCGGTCATTTCCTCGCAGCGCAGACGGAACGTGGACAGCCCTTCCCGGCGGGTGCGCGCGATGCGCCTCGAGAGGAAGTGCCGATCCCAGAGCTCCCCGACGATGCCGAGCGGGCGGCTTGGGAGGGCTCTGCAGCACCGCGTGCAGAAGCCCGTGCCGCGGTGCAGGTGTACACGGCCGCAATTCTCACAACGGTAATAAGGATGGGCGGATTCGACGAGCCGTACCGTCAGCTTCGACGGCTCGATCAGGCCATTGCGGTGGCCGAGCCTGTCGAAGCTGTCGAGGACGTCCTGGATCTCGGCGTACCAGTCGGTCGCCGACGCGGCGGCGAAATTCGCGAAGCGTCTGTTCGTGACCTGGCGGGCGTCCGTCCACGGCTTGGTCTCGCCGTCCCGGACCCACTTGTTTCCCTGCACACGGTAGGCATCCGAGAAGACACGGAGGTACGCGTCGAGGCGGTCGGACCGTTCGTCCTGGACCTTGACGACGGAGGGGTAACCGAGCCCGGTCTCTTCGAGGGCGAAGTACGTCTTGGAGAAGAGCACCTCGTCGACGAGCGGCCGTTGATCCTCTGTGATCGTGGTGCGGGCGCCCTGACGCTGGACGTCACGGTCGCCGTGCCGATACCGGATCTCCCCGTCCATGATCTCGAAGAGGTCGTGCCAGGCGAATCCCTCAATGGAGGCGATGCCGACATCGTCGATCGGATGAACGCCGAGTTCGACCATGCGGGCGAGCAGCGGGTTGGCGGCCATCGTAGGGCTTTGGCCGATGGGCATTTCGATGATGCTCGCCAAGGCTACCCGGTCCGGATCGGTCGATGAAGGAAGCTCCTCCGTTTCTTTCAGTTGCTTCAGAAGCTCCACCGCGCGCGCGGTGTCGCCGCGGTCCATCGCCTCCCTGGCAAGCCTCTTCAGCTCCTCACCCGTCGGCTTGGCGGCCGCCGCGGTCTTCTGGTCACGAAGCAGTTCGACGAGCATGTGGCGGCGGAGATCTTGGTGGTGCCTCCGTTCGATGTTCAGGGCGGCCCGCGCCGCTTCCTGACGACTGTCCGAAAACACCACCGCCTTCGCCGCAGCGCCGGTGGCTTTCAACAATTCGAACAGCTCGGTGGCGATGAGCTGGGACGTCTTGGCGAAGCCGGTGCGGAAGCTCCGGATCGGCGACTTGCGGCCAGTGGTCCTTCGAGAGTAGTCCGTTCCGCAAGCGGGGCAGCAGTACGGCGATGCAGTCCCGGGACGCTGCGTGCGGGCCGCCCCGCCCTTCGTCACCCGGAACAGCTGGCCTCGGATCAAGCCGCCGTCCGCATCCGCACCGTCCAGCCCCCTGACTTGCCCGTTGCGGGCGTCCAGCACGACCTCCTCCCACGCCTCGTCACCGGAGTCCCCCTTTTCGGCGTTCTCCGTGCTCGGCCAGAACACCGCAAAGTGGCGGTGGCTGAGGTCCTCGAAGTTTCCCAGACTGCTCAACTCGGGCAGGTTCTCCAAGTCCGGCGACGACGGGAGAAGCTCCACCGACTTCTCCCGACCATTCCCGAACTCACCGCGACAGCCGCCGATGAACACGTCGCCGCACGCTTCGCAGTACAGCAGCTCGAACACCCGTTGCAGAGTGCCGTCGCTTCTCCGGGCGTAGGTCGTCCCGCGTTCGATCGTCAGACCATCGAAGACGAGAGCTCCCCCGTCGTATCTCGGTGTCGCGAACAGCCCTTCCAGCGACCTGATGAAGATGTGCTCCCGGAAGCTGGTCGTGCCTTCCGCGACGGACTGGCCATAGAGCGGGCGCAGCCGATCGCCCAGGCCGCGCAGGATGAGCAGGCCCCGCAGCGCGTCGGTCGCGTCTCGGCTTCCGAAGAGCGTCTCGGCGATCCGTCCGACGTCCGTCGCCCTGAGGCGGTTTCCGTCATCGGGATCACGGCAGGCGTGCACGAGGGCCGCTGCCGACGCCTCGACGGCGGCCTTCGCCCTGTGCTCCGGTCCCTTCGCCCCGCCTCCGCACAGCGCCGCGTACGCGGTGGCGACCGCTTCGTCCAGCTCGTTCGTCCGTTTGGAAACGCCCGCCGTGAATTCAGCATCCCCGCCCAGCGCGCGCGTGATCCGTTGGAACGGTGCGGCGGCGAGAGGAAGGGAGATGGACAGGTCCGGCACGACGGGAGTGCCGGGAACGATGCAGGAGCGCCAGAATTCCTGGTTCGACGCTCCCTCGCACCCGGCCGCGGCAAACGAGCCGAGCGGACCGAAGAAGTCGGCCAAGTATTTGAAGCTCTTCTCCCCGTCCTCCCCTTCAAGCGGCAGCGACGCGCTGGACGCCAGGATGCGAAGCTTGTGGCGGTGTTCGGGGCGGTGCAGGCCGAGGCGGTGGATCAGGGCGCGCACGAGATACGCGACCTCGGTTCCCGCCGAGCCGCGGACGAGATGCAGTTCGTCCAGCACCAGGAAGAAATAGGCGTCGGGGTCGGCCTCAAGCCATTTTCGGGTCCGCGCGAAGATCGGGGCGTCGATTTCGCGCGATAGCATCGTGCCGAGCATCGACACGTTGGTCACCAGGATGTCCGGCGGGGTCTCCTGCATGTCCCAGCGGCTGACCAGTTCTCCGCCGTCCGTCGCGGGAAACAGGAACCGGGAGGGATCGTGCTGCGCGCCACGGCGTTCCGCCGCGGCCTGCTCGCGACGATCGAATTCCCTGGCCTCGTCCTGCATCGCCGTCATCTTGGCCATCGCCTCGGCGAGCCGCTCCGTCCGCCTGCGCACCTTGTCCTGCTCTTCGGGGTCGTCGGCCCGCCGCGGATGGACTCGATGCCCCGTGACAGGGGTGGCGCTCGTGTAGCGCCCGAAAAAGATGCGGTTGCCGTCGAAGCGGGCGTCCATCACTGCCTGGGCCTCGTCTGAGTCCAGGGTCCTGCGCAGACGGGTGAGCTGGTCCTCCACCAGCGCGTTCATCGGATAGAGCACGATCGCCCGGACGGCCTTGGGACGGTCGGGGGCTTCCAGGCTCCGGTGAGCCGTGAAGCGGCTGCGGTCGGTTTCCCACCACCGCTCCCTCAGATACCCAGGCCGCGGCTTCGGCCACCGGGTCGCCTCCGCCGCGATGGTGGCGAGAATGGGAAGCATGAACGATTCGGTTTTCCCCGAGCCGGTGCCCGACGTCACGATTCCGGGCCGCCCCGCGCGGGTCCCGCGCGCCAGCATCTCCATCTGATGCGCGTACGGACGCAGGTGCTCCGGGCTCTCGCGACGGAGTGGCCCGCTGGACGGGATTCCGGGAAAGAGGCCCGACAGGGCCAGCTCCACGAACGCCTCGCGGGCCTCGGGGCTGAAGTGTTCGAGGGGATTGCCGTCCGCGCGGTCGACGAGCTCCTCCAGCCGATAGGCCGCGGTGGCGTAGCGAGGAACGGGTTCGATGAATGGATCGGTGGCGAGCGTACCAGGCTCGCGGAGAATGCGGCGGCGTTCTTGCGCGAGATCGTCGCGGCGGATCCGAAACGCCGTGTCGAGATAGGAGATGAAGAACTCGCGAAGGCGCTCGAAGCCGCCGATTGGATCAAGCATTGTTCGTTCCGTTCGTCAGCGAACCGTTGGAAATCATCTTGGCCAAGGCCGCGCGTCCGGCCTCGAAACGCGTTCCGCCCACGTCGCGGAAGGCATCCAGGGCCTCGGCCGCGAGGGTCGGACCCTGGTCCGGCATGGTCGTCCGAGCGGCCCGGAGGATCATGGCCCCACGTTCCGCGGAGAGGGCGTCACGGGGCGTGTTGGACGCTAGTTTCAGCGCGCTGTCCTTCGCCCATTCGTCCACCTTGAGCGGCCCGTCGATGCCGGTCAGAACGGTGGGGGGACCGGCGTCCTCCAGAGCAAAGGCCCTGAGCACGGCTCGGATCGCGGCGTCGGGGCCGTCGTCGGGTGGCGGGATCAGAAGCCCCGCGAACGCGTCCATGGTCGAGCGCTGGGGAGCCATGGGCGGCCCATCGACGATCCCGGCGAGCAGCAGGTTCCGTGGACGCGAGCGGAGCCTGAGAGCGCTACCGAGCGCCGGGAGCCACAGATCGAGTGGGGACGCCTGCATGCGGTCGAAGACGAACAGGACCGCACGGTCGGGTCGGTTGCAGGCGGCGGTCCAGGCATGCGCGAAGGCGGTCGCCGAACCGATGCCGGGCTGGCGCCACACGTCGTCCACCGAGATGACGGTGGGGTCGAGAACCGCCCGCCGCAGCCGACCACCCGCGACCGCGTGACAATAGGCTTCCAACAGTGCCCTGCCGCCGGACCCTTGGAGCACCACCAACTCGCCCGCCCGCGCGAGGACGTCGAGTTCTCCGAGGCGGAGAGAGGAGACGCCCCACCGATCCGCGACGTCGTCGAGGCGCGGCCCGAGCTCCTCGAGCGACACCGGTCCGGCCTCCCCTCCCAGGTCGGCCGCCCAGGGCGGTAGCTCGGGAGGACAGACGTTGGTTCCCGATGTCCCACTGACCACTACGGCAAGTCGGTCCGCCATGCGGCGAACCGATGCCCCGGCCGCCTTCGGAGCCAATTGGAACACGTCATGGATTTCGGAGACCTCGTCGGCGAGCACATCGGCCAGCTGCTGCCGTTTGCGCTCGATCTCCGCCGTTTCCGCAAGGAGGGCATCACGCCGATCCAGGGCGAGATTGATTTCACTCCTGATGCCGTCGAGCCGTCCGACCAGCTCCGCGTTCTCCCGTTCGAACTGCTCCTGGAGGTTCTTTTCCAGCTGTCCGCGGAGTTCCCCCTCCAGTTCGGCTCGTCGCTTTTCGACGTCTAGGCCGATCCGCTCCTCAATCGGCTTCATGCCCTCCAGCGTCTCGACGATGGCGTCCAGGTCCGCGACGTTCGCGGCAAAATCGGGCAGGAAGGCTCTGATGCGCTTGGCCATCACCTCCCATTCGGCTCGGTCGTGCGGCCACAGTCTGCTCTCGCTGAGAGCTCCGGCGAGCCTTTCCACAGCGTCCTTGGTGAGATGGACCCAATCGTTGCCGCCCTGTTTGAGGGCTTGGCGGCGCAGGCGGGCGACGGCTCTCGGGAAGAACTCGCGATCCGGACTCCAGTCGATCCTGCCGATCGGCTCGCCCGCCTCACGCCCGGGAATGAGGAACTTCCGCCGTTCCGACACGGCGTCGCCCGAGACGGGCTTGGACGCATGGAACAACTCCAATCGCTCGAGCGGAGTGGCCGCTGGCACCCAAAGACCGCCTCGATGCTCGTCCCGTTCCAAGCGGACCCGTACATAGTCGCCGTTTTCGAGCAGGATGATGCAGTCACCCAGTGGGGACCAGGCGAGACGAAGGCCCTCTTCGACGACCTTGCGACGGGCTTGCTCCATCGGAATCGACGAGAGGTCAATGACGTCCGTGGCGAGCGAGGGCACCGGGACCTTCGCCACGACGAAGCGGTCGCCTTTCTTCTGCGGGTCATACCGCGGGTTGGCCTCGATCTTGAAGGTCCAAAAACTACCTTCGGGGATTCGGAGCGTCTCCGGAAGGACGCTGAACACCTTGCCTTCGTCGGGGAAGCCGTACTCCCGGTCCACCACGGATTTCCAGCCGTCGTCGGTCGCCACCAGCAGCGGCTCGAATCTGGAGAAGTTGTGCGCGGAATAGGCGCATCGACCAAGATAGTACGGTTGCATGTTACCAGGCTCCCATTAGGTCGAGCGAGAGTCAGTGGGAGCGTGCATACCCACCACGACCGATCGTGTCGTTGACGAGGTCGGACACGGCACGTTGCCGCGGACGATGGCGCGAGAGCGCCAAGGTCAGCAGGTCGCATTTCGCGTCGCGCGGAGCGACGCGGCCGACCGCCGGGCCAAACAGATTGAGCAACGCCGCCTCCCAGTGGTCGTCGACGGGATAGGCATAGGAGAAGCGCCCGCCATCGGCGGGATGCGGACCGGACGGGACGGCGAACGAGAACCGGAGCGCGCGAGCGAGCGGCAGCGGCAGGAAGCCGTCCCCACCGGTGCGGAGCAGACGGTCGCGGTACCGCCGGAAGAGTTGACGCCCGGCAAGCCGATGCGCCTCGACGATCGCCGGAACGCGCGAGCCGAACGACTGCCTCGTGCCATCCACCGTCTCGACGACGAAGACGTCCGAATCGTCCCTTCGCCGCCACCGCGACAGGACGATCGGAACGTCGGTCGGCGTCGGCTCCGTCCGGAAGGAACCGCGAGACCAGTCCCACGTCGATGCCCTCTCCCGGTTGGTATGGTCGCGGCGCTCCTTCGGCCAGCAGACCGGGGCGGGGGCGGATGCCGGTGCGCGCCACCCTCCGACCGGCCACGCGAGCTCGTCTACCAAGGCGGATACGTCGACGTCCGTGATCATCACCAGAGGGAGGGTCCATGCCGAACCGCCCCCGATCGTCTCGATCCTGCCGCCGACGCCCCGCACGCCGTGTTCCAAGCGCGCCCGCAGGCCCAGGGGGAGCGCGCCGTCGACGATGGCCCGATCCGTTCCACCGAATGGGATGCGCACGAAACTGGGCGGGCGCAGGTACCACGTCCTTGCTCGCCATCGGTTCGTCAGACGGGATTCGATCCAGCCCGCCTCCTGGAGCATCCTGAGGACGTCCCACGCTCGTGGGCCGTCGGCGGGCAGCACGCGCCGACAGAGAGCCATGAACTCCTGTTCCGACCATCCGGCCCGCCCGATCGCGTACAGCGCTTCGCCGAGGCCAATCAGCGGATCTCCGACCGCGACGGTGTCCACGGCGGGCGCCGGTTGGGAAAGGTGTGGACAGGGCTCGCCGTCCTCGACGAGCATCTCGATTTCCGGTCGACGCAGATCCGGGCGTTCGTCCGGCTCGGCCAGACTTGTGTGGATGGCGGCACGATCGTCGAACACCAACTCGCGGCTGGCTTCGAGGGCTCCGCCGCCCACGTCGGACTCCACGGCCGTGACCTCGAACCGTCCACTCAACGGCGTGGCCGAGACGACCTCCCAGACGTCCGAACCGGTGACGGAACGCATGTCCGGATGGCCTCGTGACGCCGTTCCGATCGGATGGAGGCCGACGGTGGAGTTGGCGGTCGCTCGAATCGAAGGGAGGAAGCCCGGCCACCCGAGGAACACGTTTCCCGTTTTCACGGCGTCGAGAATGCGGATCGACGCCAAACCGTCGTCGCCGATCTCGGGTGTGCCCTGGCCCAAGCGACGCAGGGCGCGGGCGGCGGCGTCCCCGTCGAGCACCTCGGAGATCGTCCAGGAGCCGTCGAGCACCCGCCACGAGCCAGACCGGAGGCCGAGCCGCGGATGAACGGCGGCGGCGGCAACGAGCGTCACACTCCGGTCCCCTTTCGGCATCGCGGGCGTCGAACTCCAGCGTCCCCAGGCCCGCTCTTCGAAGGCCACCACCCGGCGTTCGACGGCCTGGGCCACGGGGACGTAGGCGGCCTCGTCACTCGCAACCCGCGCGGCCACCTCCGAGAACGTTCCCCGCGCGACCGGCTTCGCGCCTTCCGCGTCGGAGACGAGCCACGCTTCAACGTCGTCCTCGTCCAGCCCGAAAAGGAGGTCGATCCGCCACGTCGGCTCCACCCGCCGGACGGCTGCGCCGTGGCATTCTTCGGCGACCGAGGCGGCCAGCGTCCAGAATCTGTGCCCGCCGAGAAGCCGGTCGCCAGCTTCGTAGCGCGCACACATGTCGTCGTAGGCTGCGGCGAGCCCGCCCTCGAGACGATCCGAAAGGCGATCGTGACGAAAGGCGGAAATCAATTTCCCCGGAGACCGCATATCGTCCGGGTGCTTGTCAGCAATCAACTTGGCGAGCTTCTTCCGATCGCGCCAAGTGGGGAAGGAAAGCCTCGAAGAATAACCGATGAGCCTCCAGCCGCCGTTACCCGGCAGCACCAGCCGCCGATAAGGCTCCCCTTTCTTCCGCTGCCGTCCGCACCACTCCTGGAGGTCCTCCCACAGCCCAGCAATGCCCGCGAGACTGCCGGTGAAGCGCCTGTTGAGCCCCAGGAGCGAGCCAAGCCGCTCCCGGAACTCGTTCGAGGTCTCGTCGTCGACGGCCGGGACGAGGCAGGTCAGCACGAGATGGCGAAAGTAACCCGGTGCTTCGCGGTCCTCCCGCCAACGGCAACTTCGTCTCCCGCTCAACACCTCGCGGAGCCGTGTGTCCCCGCGGAACAGGGACAGGAAATCGTCCTTCACCGCTTCGGGATCGGCGTCTGGCCGTCCCACCGCCTTCGCGAGCTCCTGCGGGGTGGCGTCGATATGCGTGAGCGGCGTGCCCCCGTATGGTCCGTCCGACCGCAGGAAATGCCGAGTGAGTCTGATTTCCCAGGCATCCTGGGACGGCGTTTCCGACGCGACCGGCGGCGCCATCTAGCGATCCTCGCCGCGGACCGCCGACACGTGCCTGACGATGCTCCGCCCGATCGCCTGGCCGAGCTTTACAGGCACCGCATTGCCGATCAGCCTTCCGATGCTTTTCCGATAGATCGGAGCGCCCGGTGGCACAAACTTGTAACTCCGCGGGAAGCTCTGGAGGATGGCCCCTTCGCGCAGCGATATGGCCCTGTGCTGCTCGGGGTGGCCAAAACGTCCGCTACCAAATCCGTAAAACTGCGTCGTCATCGTCGGAGAAGGCTCGTCCCACGACATGCGTCCATAAACGCTGGGGTAGCTCTTACCGGTGCTCCGCCTGTGGCATTCGGCGATGAGGGACTCCTCCCAATCACGCCATGTCCCGCCCGGAGTCGACGCCTTAATTCGCTCCATGTTAGTTGGCGAAAGCCCGCAGGCTTGGTGCAGCGGGTCGTGACCGTCAATCTCTCCGGCGCCGATCGGCGGGAGGGAACCGATCGCTTGGCGTACAGTCCGATACCGTTCGGGTCCGCGCACCGGCGCAATCATCTCAATGTCCCCCAATCGGGATGCCAGCAATACCAACCTGTGGCGCATCTGCGGGACTCCGTAGTCTGCGCAGTTCACCGTGTTGAAGTATACGCTGAAGCCCTGCCGCCTAAGGTCGTGCACGAATTCAGCAAATATATCCTGTTCCGCAAGTCTCGGAACATTCTCCATCGTGACGAGATCTGGTTGCAGCTCTCGTACGAGCCGTGAGAAATGATTGAGGAGCCCCCAGCGACTGTCCGGTGGTCGCCCCGCCTTTTGTCTATAAGTCGAAAATGGCTGACACGGGGCGCAGCCCGCCAAAAGACGGTAACGCGAGCCCCACAAGAACTGGTCCAGATAACGGCCGGTCAGCTCTTCCACTGACTTGAGGAGGAAGTTTGCGTTGTTGTTCGCTTCGTACGCAAAACCGCAAGCCTCGTCGATGTCGACCCCCATCCTGACATCGATTCCCGCCTTTTCCAGCCCGTTCGTCAGTCCGCCTGCTCCACAGAATAGGTCGATTGCCGTAATGTCGGAATACGACTCCGTGGCATCGTTTCCCGTAATTCGCGGATTATTCGTCCTGTTATTATCCATTGTGTTTCGGCTGGACATCGTCAGTGGCTAGTACAGGGGCGTTCATCTATTCGGTGTTGTCGGCAGCAATGAGTCGTCTGAACGTATGGCGACAGCCCACCGCATCACCGGAATCACGACGGCGTAGCAATTTCACTGCCGGAGAAGCGGAAGACTTGGTGACTGGGGAACGCGTCGGGCATATAGAACCTCGCCGTCTCAACCGGGGGGATCATTAATGCCATAGAGGACGCACATCCGACACCATAAAGATGTCGATTCTTCTATGCCCACGGGCTGTTGAAAGTGCATTCGTGGCTGTGGTGGCCCAGGGCGTGACGGATGCCCCGGCAGACCGCGAGTACGACGGTGGCGTGGGTCAAGCAGGCGGTCTGCGTGCCATACGGCCGCCAGGGTTCGGGAGCGGCGAGCTTTGGATGCGATCCGGGCGGCGTAGGCCAGCATCTGGGTGAGCGTAATTCCTGCGGCCAGGAGAGTGATCCAGCTTAGCTTGGCGCTCTCACAATCGACCGATTCCGCAAGGCCGCCGGACTGATGGCAGCGTGCGGGCCCGTGCCTTGCAAAACCCTGTCGCAAAATTGCGGAGGGGCGCGAGCCTTTCCGCAAGGAGAAGCGACATGAAGCTGGGTTACTGCCGGGTCAGCACCGACGATCGGCACCTTGATGCCCAACGCGCCGCGCTGACGGCCGCCGGGGTGGAGCGCATCTACGAGGAGAAGGACTCCGGAGGCCGGTGGGACCGGCCCGTCCTGGGCGATCTCCTTCGCTCTCTGCGTCCAGGGGACGAGGTCCTGGTCGTCCTACTTGACCGGCTATCCCGCGCCGTCAGAGACACGCTGACGATCCTGGAGCGCATCGGCGAGGCAGGTGCCGGTTTCCGGTCACTCACCGAAGGCATTGAGACGGTGAGTCCGGCGGGCAGGATGCTAACGACGATGCTGGCGGCCTTTGCCGAGTACGAGCGCGCCATCCTGCGCCAGCGGACCCGCGACGGGTTGGCTGCCGCCAAGTGCAGGGGAAGCTGCCTGGGGCGGCGGCCGAAGCTGTCACGGGTCCAGCGGCAGGGTGTCCTGCAGAACGTCACTACCGGTACGTGGACGCGGGCGGAGGCAGCCCGCATCATGGACGTGGACCCGGCGACTATCACGCGCATGATGGCGAACGCCGCGCGAGCGTGACCGGACTGCCCTTGATGGCGGTGCTCCCGTGTTTCCGGTGTTCTTCTGTCCTGACACTGGTACACGGAACACTGAGAACATGTCCTGGTCTGCGAACGTCCCTACTGCAGTCTGCACCTCAGCGGCGACGCAAACTCCCATATGAGCTGTCCGTTCTCCAATCTCACCGACGGTAGTCACATCCGGCAGGATGGCTTGCAACATCAGCGAGCTTGTAAAGGGCGTGCGGCGGCGATATGTGTATAATGCGGCCCGCCCAGCTTAGGCCTTCTCAATCGACGCACCTAGCGATCGTGTATGCAACGCCCATCTAGCTGGAGAAGATGTTCCGTGCCGAGAACATACCCGTCATACCCCTCTGTGAGCGCCGCCCTGGCGAGTGTCCGTTCCTACACGTTCCGGGGGAATACGTTCGGTCAGTTGGACAGCTATAACACCTTGACCGATGAGCAACGCGAGATGGCTGACAAGTTTGATGTGTCCAAGCAGTTGGCGGACGCTCTCGAAGCGCGCCGTCGCGCAGGCCTCAAAACTGATCCTTGATCGCTCGTTCCCGATAAAATTCGGAATGCCCGAGCGCCCTACCCTGGGCGCTTCAATTTTGCGAATCGATGTAATGACCGACGACTTTCACCAGCTGACCGAACGCGAAAAATCGATTCGTACCAAGATTAACACGCTTGAGGGGCTCCATAAAGCCTGCCAGCTGAGCGCCATCGGGCTCGCAGAACCCATTCTGAATGAGAGCCGATATATGGCCCGCGCGCTGGCCGATGTACTGTACTTTGACAAGGGGACGCCAGAGTACTTGATGGCGCTCCAGAACGCTGAGCATGCTGCCAGGTGCGCCATCAACGATGCCGTGGACATCCTACTGGCTTACGTGAAGGCGGGTATTGCACGCGTACAACACGATTACGCGACCTTCGACCTCCCGACATCGGAGTTCGGTGAAGATCTAGTTCGCGCGCTCCGGGCAATGGAGCGGCTTGGCGCCAAAGTCGTATCTTCGCGCCAAGCGCGTGAGGATCGAGATGCGATCTACCAGGAATTAGCCGAACAGAAGGAAGACCTTGCTTGTCTTTCTGAGTTCGCGCTGCTGATGCCGCGCATGGAGGCGGTTGCGCAGCGCGTCCACCTCGACAAAGCCGGTTCGGCGAGCGGAGAGAAAAACCCTGGAAGCCAGTGGTTGGCGGACCAAATGGCGGCGGGATTGCATGCCGGGTCGGAGGATGTTCGCTTTTCCCTTGTGATACAACCAAAATACGAATTGTCGGACACGGGAGATGCGGCGTGCATAGGCGCGGAAGCATTGACGCGACTGCATGTGCGCGGATCCGAGATCTCTCCAGGGCGTTTCATCCCACTTGCCGAAGCAACGGGGCAAATCAAGGAAATCGGCGCCTTTGCGCTCCGGAATACGCTGAGGATCCTCAAGGAGCACCCAGAGATTCCTTCTATTTCCGTCAACGTGTCACCGGTCGAGTTGCTGGACACAGAATACGCTGACCGAGTACTGGACTTGATCGCTGCCGAGTTAGGTGGCGCATGTGGGCGACTTGAGTTGGAAATCACAGAAAGCGCCGCCATCAATGATCTGGAAAGCTTCAGGCATTTGTCAAAGATGGCGGATGCGGGCGTGCGTATTGCCATTGATGACTTCGGGACCGGCCTGACACGGTTCGACTACTTGGCCAAGGTCCGAATTTCCGTTCTGAAGATCGATCAGACGCTGGTGCGTGCGTACAATCGTGCGTCCGACACTTACGGAATGTTGCTTCGCGCAATTATGGGGGTCGGAAATATCTGCGGCATGCATGTCGTTGCCGAAGGGGTCGAGACGCTCGAAGACGTTCAGAACCTACATCGTCATATTGGCCTGACGAAATTTCAGGGCTGGCACTTTGGACGCCCAGTGCTACCCATGCAGTTCTTCCAAGAGCACACAAATTTCCGCAGCTAGTGTGCTGACGCAAACATAGGATCCATGGCGGGCAGCGTTCGTGCGACTCGGGCGGCATGGCCCAGACCGTCAGCTTCATCGGTCGAGCGGAGACTCGCGCGCTCGGCCGCGGCTGGCTACCTTCGCCGAGTACGAGCGCGCCATCCTGCGCCAGCGGACTCGTGATGGGCTGGCTGCCGCCAAACGCCGGGGAAGCTGCCTCGGGCGGCGGCCGAAGCTGTCGCCGGTTCAGCGGCAAGCCGTCATCCAGAACGTCAACGCCGGTACGTGGACGCGGGCGGAGGCGGCGCGAATCATGGACGTGGACCCGGCGACGATCACGCGCGTGCTGGCGAGCGCCGTGGCAACCTGACCGTTCATCCTGTCGGTGTTCTTGGTGTTCCGTGTGTTCCGGTGTTCTCTCGCCGGACGGGCTGGAACACGCAACACACGTAACACCAGCGACAGAGGGGCATCGTTGCTGAGCGCAGCCGAAGTTCATGACGCCGCCGCCATGCTGATGCAGGCTCCCTTGATAAAGGCTGCTGAGGTGCTTGCGCGTCCGTCGCCGATTCCGGCCGCGCCCGGCGTCTACGCTTGGTTCTTCCGGAACGTGCCACCGGGTGTGCCGGTGGACGGCTGCGTACTCCGCAGCGGCATGCCGCTGCTCTACGTCGGCATCTCTCCCAAGGCGCCGCCGACGAACGGTACGCCGGTCAGCCGACAGACGCTCCGCAGCCGGGTACGCTACCATTACCGCGGCAACGCTGAAGGCTCGACGCTGCGGCTGACGCTGGGCTGCCTGTTGGCGGACTCGCTCGGCATCGAACTCCGCCGGGTGGGCTCGGGGACGCGGATGACGTTCGGCACCGGCGAGTCGACCTTGTCGGCGTGGATGGCCGCGAACGCGCTGGTGTGCTGGGTGGAGCACCCCCGCCCCTGGGAGACCGAGGAGGCGCTTATCCGGTCGGTCTCCTTGCCGCTGAACCTGCAAGGTAACCAGCATCATCCGTTCCATGCTCAACTGACTGCCATCCGGGCGGCGGCGAAGCAGCGAGCACGTCTCCTTCCGGTGTCGGGCCGGTGAGTGGGAGGCCGGGTGTGGTGGTCATGGACATGTGTCCTGCTGCGCATAGGATTGCTCGGAATCGGTACAAAGTATGAGGGTGCAGCGATGACGAAGGCGAGCCGGTCAATGACGGTGCCGAAGGCGATGCAGGCGCGCTTCGAGGAGATCGTCGGCGTCACGGACACCTTCTGCGATCAGCACCTTGACGCCGAGTACAAGGAGTTGGCCCGACGGATGACAGCGGCCCTGTGCAGGAAGCGTCCGAGTCCGGTGGCGTCCGGCAAGCCGGTGACGTGGGCCAGCGGCATCATCTGGGCGCTCGGCAGGGTCAATTTCCTGTCCGATCCGTCCACACCGCCGTCGATGACTCTGGCGGAAGTGGCGAGCGCGTTCGGCGTCGGCGAGAGCACCGTCAGCGCCAAGTCCCGGACCATCATGGACCTGTTCGGCCTGCACCAGTTCCATCCCGACTGGACGTTGCCCCGCCTCGCCGAGTCGAACCCGTACATCTGGATGGCCGAGGTGAACGGGCTGTTGGTGGACCTTCGCGACATGCCGCGCGAGGTACAGGTGATCGCCTTCGAGAAGGGGATGATCCCTTACATTCCGGCTGACCGCAAAGGGTGACGTTGCGGTGGATATATCGACCGGCACCGCCTCCAAGGTCCCGATCACGATCTCGGCGACCCTGCCGCCGCCGATCTTGCGTGGAGCTCTGGGGCGGGGGCGTCGAGTAAGCCATCACCGGCGCCTGCCTTGCCCTACGCCGACTCCCTGGACGGACGTTCGCCTGTGCCGGGGTGCAGAACCCAGCGTGCGGGCTGCCAACCACCCGGCGACCACTCGACGCCTCGCATCGTCCAGCAGCGCTTCCATCGTTTCGGGTCGGCGATGTCGGACGGCAGGCGCTGAAGCGAGATCGGTGCGTCGCACCAGGGGCAGTGCGCCCGGAGTCCGCCCGCCTCTTTCGCCGGGGGCGGCGCGCGCAGAACGGTCAGCGCGTCCGACGCCGCGCACAGCGCGCCGAGTCCGCTCCTGTAGGCTGCCATCACTTCCGGGACCTTGTGCAGGTCGCCCGCGGGCAGGAAGCCCCGCGGCGCGAAGACCGTATGCCAGACGTTGGTGACGCCGACGGCGAGCTCAATGTCCCGGCAGCACCGCCAGCATGCCGAGGGGATGGCGACGATGACGGGCACGTCGGCCTCGTCCGGAGGGCCTTGGAAGCGGACCTGCCGCTGCAGGAGGGCGCCGACGAACGCGGCAAGCCCAACCCTGAGCTCCGCCCCGTCGGCTCCGTGGCAGAGCACCACAGGCGCGATCACGTCAGCTTGGCGCGGCACCAGCCGGAACAGGGGAAGGTCCCGCCGGGGCCGGGCACCGGACACATGATACCCGACGAGCCATGTTCCCCGGACGCCCACCGCGGCGTAGCGCTCCTGGCGGTCTTCGATCTCCGTCAGCGGAATCCGGGAAACTTGCACCTCGACGGCAACGGCGGTGTCGGCCTTCCAGTCCGGACGACGCACCAGCACGTCGGCGGTCCACCCACCGTCCGACGACCGCGCTTCCGTCCTGACCTCGAAGCCAGCCGCAGAGGCAGCTCGGGCGATGATCGTCTTGCACACCACATGCTCGGGCGACTCGCCTGCCGAGCACGACGCGTCCGTCTGGTGCCGGAAGAACTGCCAGCCGCGGGACGACCGCACGGGAACGGCCGCCGCTCCGCAGCATGGCGCCGTGAGGCCGAGGTCGTGATAGGTCTGCTTCAGGACCGCCCAGTCCTCAGGGCTGATCTCCCATGCCCGGAGGATGGCGCCCGAGGCGGCTATGGCGTGGAGCGGCACAGTCCCGACCTCACGCCGCCATCACCGGAAATCTCCTCACCGGCGGACCCGACCAGCCATTCACGGAGCTTGGACCACCGCTTCCCCTCGTCCGACGTCCGCACCGCCATGGCCAGCGCACGCTTCTGCCCGACGATGACCACCAGGCGCTTGCCGCGGGTGATGCCGGTGTAGATCAGGTTCCGGCGCAGCATCATGTAGTGCTGCATCGCGATCGGGATCACGACCGCCGGGTACTCGCTGCCCTGCGACTTGTGGATGGTGGTCGCGTACGCCAGCGTCACCTGGTCCAGCTCACCGAGAGGGTAGGGGACCTGACGTCCGTCGAACTCGAGGGCGAGTTCACCCTCCTCGGCGTCGAACCCCACCACCGTCCCGAGATCGCCGTTGTAGACCTCCTTCTCGTAGTCGTTCTCCGTCTGCATCACCTTGTCGCCCACTCGGTACGTCCAGCCGAATTTTTCGACGGACGGCTTGTTGGTATCGCCGTTCAGGGCGGCCTGGAGGGCGAGATTGAGGGCGCGGGCCCCGAGCACACCGCGCTGCATGGGGGCGAGGACCTGAACGTCGCGCACCGGATCGAGACCGAAGCGCTTCGGAATGCGCTCGCGCACGATCTCGACCACCTTGCGGGCGCCGTCTTCGGGATCGGCGGCCTCGACGAAGTAGAAGTCCGTCTCGCCTTCCCTGGGAGGCTGAAGCTCCGGCAACCGGCCGCCGTTGACCTGATGGGCGCTGGTGACGATGCGGCTGCTCGCCGCCTGCCGGAAGATCTCGGTCAGCCGCGCGACCGGGACCGCTCCGGACCCGATCACGTCGGCCAGCACCTGACCGGGGCCGACGGAGGGCAACTGGTCCACGTCGCCGACCAGCAGCAGGGCGGCCCGGTCCGGGAGGGCGCGCATCAGCGCGGCCATGAGGGGCACGTCCACCATCGAGGTCTCGTCTACGACCAGCAGATCGCAGTCGAGCGGTGCGTCGATGCCGCGCTTGAAGCCACCGTTGCTCGGGTCTATCTCCAGCAAGCGATGGACGGTCTTCGCCTCCATCCCCGTGGTCTCCGACAGGCGTTTGGCCGCGCGGCCCGTCGGCGCGCACAGGGCGACGGCGACGCCCTTGGCCGACAAGATCTTGAGGATCGAACGGACGATGGTCGTCTTGCCCACACCAGGGCCGCCGGTGATGACCAGCACCTTGGAGGACAACGCCATTGCGACGGCCTCTCGCTGGCTGGCGGCCAGCGCCATCCCCAGCTTGCTCTCCACCCAGGGCACAGCCTTGTCGGTTTCGATGGCGCCCCACGAGGGCATCCCCGTTGCCAACGTGCGGAGACGGGTCGCGATCTCCCGCTCGGCGTTCCAGAGGTGCATGAGGAAGACGCAGCGGCGGTCGCGCAGCGTGTCGGCGACGACGGTGCCCTCCTTGAGCTCCAGGGCGACGGCATCCGCCAGCGTCGCCTGGGGAATGTCGAGGAGCGCTTCGGCCAGCGTGAGCAGTTCATCTTCGGGCAGGCCGCAATGCCCGTCGGACACCGCCTCCAGCAGGGCATACGAGATGCCCGCCCGGGCCCGGATCATCGAATCCTTGGGAATGCCGAGCCGTTCGGCGATGGTGTCGGCGGTCTTGAAGCCGATACCGCGGATGTCGCGCGCCAGCCGGTAGGGGTTCTCCGTGACCAGCGGGATGGCGTCCGGCCCGTAGGTTTTGAAGATCCTCACGGCGCGCGACGTTCCGACGCCGTGCGACTGAAGGAAGACCATGATCTCGCGGACCACCTTCTGCTCGGCCCACGAGCGGGTGATCTTCGCGGCCCGCTTCGGGCCGATGCCCGGCACCTCGTGCAGACGCTCCGGATGCTGCTCGATGACGTCGAACACGTCCTCGCCGAAGGCCCGCGCCAGCTTGCGGCCGTAGACCGGGCCGATGCCCTTGATGAGGCCGCTGGCCAGATACTTCTCGATGCCCTCCAGCGTGGTCGGTGGCGCGGCGCGCAGGAACGCGGCACGGAACTGCGGACCGTGCTCACGGTGCTGCTCCCACCGGCCGGACGCCTGGACGTATTCGCCGGGGGTGATCGAAGGAGCGTGGCCGACGAGGGTGACGAGGTCCTTGTGCCCGCGTGCCTTCACCCGCAGCACGCAGTAGCCGTTCTCGGCGTTGTGGTAGGTGACGCGTTCGACGAGGCCGGACAGCGGTTCGCGGTCTTCGGTCCGGGGGCCATGCGCCTTGTCGCGTGCGTGAGGCATGTCTTCAGGCCGCCACGGCGGCGCCGGGAGCGCGCCCCGTCAGGGCTGGCCCCCCACGGTCTGGATCACCTCGAAGCCCTCGAACTCGGGCGGCCCGAGGTAGAGCGGCTTGCTCCCTCCGGCCCTCTGGTGTGCGGCCCGGAAAGCCTCGGAGCGGGTCCAGTCCAGGAAGTGCTGCTCTGAGGCCCAGACCGTGTGGGAGGCGTAGAGACGATGGTCCTCGCGCGCCGGGCCGCGGAGCATGTGGAACTCGACGAAGCCGGGCACGGAGCTCAGATGGACCTCGCGGTTCAGCCACATGTCCTCGAAGTCCCGCTGCGCATCCGGAAGGACCCGGAAGCGGTTCATGGCGATGTACATGGGCAGACCTCCCGTCCCCGGAATGTGCCGATCATGGCGACCGGGCGTCCTCCTTTCAAGACTCGCACGCTCATGGTCCGGGTAGGAATAGCGTCTGATTGCCGCCCGCGAGGCAGATGACGTAGCGTCAGCGTTGCAATCAACCAAGGCGAGCGGCGGCATGGCGCAGCATTCACACTCGGTGCTGGCATGCCTGGATGTCGAGACCGTTCCCGAAAGCGACCTGCTCCCGCCCGATACCGATCCGGCAGCGTTCCCGAAACTGCCGTACCACCGCGTGGTGGCCGTCTCCTTCGTCGAGGCGGAGATCGTGCACGAGGATGGCGGGACCGAGTGGTACCGGGTCACCGGCGTGCGCAGCGGCGGGCGCGAGGACTACACCGAGGCGCAGATCCTGAAGGCGTTCTGGCGGTGGTTCGCCGACCGGAAACCGCGGGTGGTGACGTACAACGGACGAGGCTTCGACCTGCCGCTGCTCAAGCTCCGCGCTCTCTTCCACGGCATTGCGGCGGATTCCTGGTACAAGACGGGCGACAAGTGGTCGACGTACGGCCAGCGCTACTCCGCTGACTGGCACTGCGACCTGTACGACGTGCTCAGCGACTACGGCGCCACGCGCAACCTCGGCGGCCTCGACGACGTGTGCCGGTCGATGGGCCTGCCGGGCAAGATCGGCGGGCACGGCTCCGAGGTTGCCGACATGGTCGCCCGAGGCCGGATCGCCGACGTGCGCGCGTACTGCGAGGGGGACGTGCTGAACACTTTCGCCCTTTACGTCCGCTACGCCCTGCTCTCCGGCCGGACCACGCCCGCTGGGCACAACCGGAGCCTGGAGAGCCTGCTCGAGCTCCTGGCCCGTGAGCGGGGGGACCGCGCCCATTTGGGCACGTTCCTGGACATGTGGACCGAAAACGCCGACCGGCGCGGCATGCCGCTGCTGGTGTCCGAACCGCCGGTCATCCGGTTGGCCGACGGCGCCGACCGGCATCTGGAAAGCGAGCACGTTCTGTCCGAGTAGGGCGGGTGTAGGATGGAGCAAGAGATGACAAAGAAATGGACCCCCTCTGCGTGGGGCCGAATTTTGACAGGATCGCCGGAATGGCGCCTGCTCCAAAATGGTCTTGATCTGTCTTTGACATCCGCCGGTCAATCCTACTCGATCAATGTTGAGGATGAGTCGTCGTATCGGGTGCATCAAGGCGTCTTCTGGACGGACATCACCCTCCACCCGGGGCGCGCCAACGAGGTGAAGGTCGATGGCCTGCCGAATGCTCAAAGGCCGAGCTTGATCGCGGCCTTGGAAGCCGTACTGACCGAGAAGCGAACTCGCGAGGATGTGGCGTTTCTTCAACGCGTCCAGCAGGCCATGTCGGATTGGTTTGTCCAGACATCAGCCCAAGAGGAAGCGGCGAAAACTGAGCGTCGATGGTTCACCCACGAGATGCAGGCGGCCCTGGAAGCGGCCCGTCCGGTGATCGACGTCTCGGCCGTCCGTGCGCGGCTGAAACAGCCAGGCGTGAGAGCGCGGCTGCGCCAACAAACCACAGCCTTGGAGGTATCCCTGACCCTGTGGGAAGCCGACCGCCGGGTTCTCTGGAGCACCCTCAATACCCTTCACACCGAGAGTGAACTGGAGGCGTGCAAGGACCTGTTCGATCGTGTGGAGAGCAAACCGTTGACCGATGAACAATCCCGGGCGGTGATCTGCTTCGACAACCGCGTGCAAGTTGTGGCCTCGGCCGGGTCGGGCAAGACGTCTACCATGGTGGCCAAGGCCGCCTACGCTATCCACCGAGGCTTCGTGGCACCGGAGCACATCATCCTGTTGGCTTTCAACAAGCAGGCGGCAGAAGAACTCAAGGAACGGGCCGCAAAATCGTTCGAGCGTCTGGGCATGGAGGGCATCGAAGTGGAGGCCGCCACGTTCCACGCGCTGGGCCTCCGAATCATCGGTAAAGCCACGGGAGAGAAGCCGGACATCCCGGATTGGGCAACTGATACCGCTGGCGGACTTCGCAAGCTGACGGAGATCATTGATCAGCTCAAAGACCGCTCCCCTGACCTGCCCCCACGTGGGACACCAGAGACTATGTTAGCCAAACACCGCTCGGCGGCTCCTGTCCAGTCCGGCGGAGCGTAGCGGAGCCGGGCTGGACAGGAACCGGCACCACCGCGGCCGGCGCCGGTGGGCGGTAGCCGAGCGCACTGTGCGGACGCACGGTGTTGTAGGCGACGTGACCTGAGACCGGAAAATTCCTCCAGCACTGGGTAGAGTCCGTCATCGAGAGGAGACGGACGGATGAGACGCAGCCGGTTCAGCGAGGAGCAGATCATCGGCATCCTGAAGGAGCAGGAGGCCGG
>JAEYOB010000236.1 GCA_023412175.1 Pseudomonadota bacterium
CCGGCCTCCTGCTCCTTCAGGATGCCGATGATCTGCTCCTCGCTGAACCGGCTGCGTCTCATCCGTCCGTCTCCTCTCGATGACGGACTCTACCCAGTGCTGGAGGAATTTTCCGGTCTCAGGTCACCGGAAGGAACGGCTGGTGCTGCTCGACCCGCGCCGGCTGGCCGAGGTCGCCCAGCTCGATCCGGAGGTCGCGCTCGACTGCCCGGCGGCGCCTCTCGCGGTCGTGTGACGGTTAATCCAGGTTAAACCGCACCTCCCCGGAGCACCTAGAATAGGGGAAAAGGGAGACGCGCCATGATCACCATAGAAGACTGCATCGGCATGAGCGGGCTCACGAAGGATGAGGTCGACGCAATCGCCGAGCACGAGCACCTGCCGGAGATCGTCGCGGCCGAGATGGGCAGCTATCTGGTCGCCACCGAGGCGGGGCAGGGCGAGATCCGCCGTATGATCGAAGACGACATTGCGGAGGCCAGGGCACATGGGCGGAATGAACGCGCGGCGGTGCTGAAGCTCTGCCTGTGCCACTTCCTGCAGGAGCACCAGTCGGCCCGCACCGTCAATCCCTGACCGGTTCGGGGTGGCGGGGTCGCGCGGCCGACTGGGGAAGGAGGCGAGGATGATCCGAACCTTGTTGCCGGCGGGGGTGCTGGTTGCCGGCGCAGCCGCGCTGGCGACTACGGACGGGTCCGGGGATCCGGCCTTCGGTCGGCGCCTCGCGGACGACCTGTGCAGCGAGTGCCACGTCGTCTCACCGGCCCAGAATCATCCAGGCCGGAGGTCGGCGCCGGACCTAACGGTCCGCGTGCGCGATCCGGTGATCACCGAGACGGCGTTGCGCAGCTACCTGCAGACCTCCCACACGCGCATGCCGAACATCATGCTGAGCCAGGAGCAGATGGATGACATCATCGCCTATCTGCTCAGCCTGAAGGGAGGCACGCAATGATCGGGCGCGCACGCTGGGCAATGCTCCTCGTCATCGCGGCCGGTGCCGCGCACGCAGGCGATCCCGCCAAGGGACGCCAAGTCGCCGACCGCTGGTGCTCGTCCTGCCACGTGGTCGCCGGCCGTGACGGGACCGATGCCGTCCCCACATTGGAAAGCATCGCCAAGGACCGGCGCCGGGGACCCGACTGGGTCCGGCAATGGCTGACCGCCCCACACCCGCCGATGCCCGATCCCAACCTGACCCGTGCGGAAATCGAGGACGTCGTCGCCTATCTCGAGAGCCTCGCCCGGTAGCGCGCGGTGGCTGACTAAATCCAGGTTAAGGACCGATCCTGCGTCCGCTGGCCCAATCACTCCCGAGTTCGGGAGGACCGCCCATGCGTAGGCACCGCAAAGTCTGGATCGTGCTGGCCAGCGGGGCCGGTGCCCGCATCGTCCAACACCGCACGAGGGAACCAAGCCGCTTCGAAGAGCTGCCCCTTGAGGACTTCGAAGCGGCCTGGCCGCCGGTGTGCGAACCGGTGGGCGACCGGCCCGGTCCGCCCGCGAGCGAATGGCGGAACGCGTCCCAGGGCGTCGCCGTCCGACCGGAGCATCGCATCGCCGACTTCGTGAACCGGGCCGCCACACAGGGGCTGTTCGACGATCTCGTGCTCGTGGCGCCGCCCATGCTCGACACTTTGAAGCGGGCGCTGGAACCCGCTGCCGCCGGACGCATGATCCGGGAAGCGGCCAAGGATCTTCTCGGCGTGCCGGCACCGGCGCTGCCGGCCCGCCTGCTGGCGATGCTGCGCCGCTGACCCCGCACACCGCGGCTTAACGCCGCGCTCATGGCTTCTCTCGCCGGCTCCGCTCCTGCAAGGTATCTTCCCGGCGGTGAATTTCGTCCTCCGCCGTGTGGATCTCCTGCTCCGCCTCAGCGGTATGCCGGTGCGCGGTTTCGACCGATTGGTACAGATGGCCAAGCTGCTTGGACAGCACATCGAGGTTGTGGTGCAGGGTCTCTTGCGTTGCCGCCAACTGGTCCCGCAGGCGTCCTGGAGGGATGTCGCTGTACGTGTAACGATGATCGAGCACCACACGCAGCCATCGTTCCACCCACTCCGAAACGCTGAGATGCTCCTTGGCGGCAATTTCCGAAATCCGTGTGACCAGCGCCGTCTCGGGATCGATGCCCGGAAGAATCCAGGCTTTGGATGGATGGCGTTTGTTCAGGGGCATGGCCGTTCGCCGTCGTGAGGGGCGCACGGTGAAAGACCGGGACGCCCTTGGTGGTCATCAGATCCTTTGTACGCCCCTGAAACTCCGTCACTTCCCGGATCCTAGGCGTTCCCGTCGCAGGGGCGCTTTACGCAGGTTAAGGGAGCCTCTTTTTCGATGCCCGAAGATCGATGGCTGATCCTTGCCCGCGCGTGGAGGAGATGATGCATCTTTTGCGCTATGGCCCCGTGGGGGCCGAGAAGGCCGGCCTCCTCTATCCCGGTCGGACCGGGCGCATTCGCGACCTGTCGGGGGTCATCGGCGACATCGGTCCGACGGCGCTCGACGACGAGACGCTGGACCGGCTGCGCGCACTCGACCCCGAGACGCTGCCTCTGGTCGAGGGGAGCCCGCGGATCGGTCCGTGCGTTGGCGGTGTCGGCAATATCATCGGCGTCGGGCTGAACTACGGCGATCACGCCGCCGAACTCGGGCAGCCGGTTCCCGATGCGCCCATCGTCTTCCTCAAGTCCGCCACGGCGGTCTGCGGGCCCTACGACGAGCTCATTCTTCCGCCGGGCGCGGAGCAGGTCGACTGGAACTGCGAACTCGGCATCGTCATCGGCCGGACCGGGCACTACCTGAACGCAGAGCGCGCTCTGCACCATGTCGCCGGGTACTGCGTGATCGACGACATCACCGAACGGACCCGGCAGTCGGCGCCGGGCGGCCAGTGGGCGAGAGGGAAGTCGGCCGACACCTTCGCGCCCCTCGGCCCTTGGCTGGTCACCCGCGATGCGGTGCCGGAGCCCCAGGCGTTGCGGATGTGGACGGAGGTGAACGGTCGCCGCTACCAAGACAGCTCGACCGCGCGGATGGTGTTCGACGTGCCCTTCCTGGTCCACTGCATCAGCCAGTTTATGACCCTCGTACCCGGCGACGTGATCGCCACGGGGACGCCGGCCGGCGTTGGCCTAGCGCAGGATTCGCCGGTCTTCCTGCGACCGGGCGATGAGCTTCGCGTCGGAATCGATGGTCTGGGCGAGCAGGTTCAGCGTGTCGTGGCCTGGAAGGGATGAGGCGCGGCGGGGCGGTCAGACGGCCTGCCAGCGAACGCGAGCAACGTACTCTGCCGCGTCGTAGTGCAGGGTGAGGTCGCAGCGGTGGCTGCGCCGAAGCGCCTCGCCGAGGTGGCGGGGAAGATGGATGTCCGTCGTCGTCACCTCGATGCCGTCGTCGGTGTCGCGGATCTCCGTGATCTGGTTCAGCGGGCTGAAAGTCACAGTGCCGGCCGGGCAATGATCGGCGACGCGCTCGCAGGCTTGGCAGACGATCTCCTCTGCGGTGATCGGGCGCAATCTCCACCGCCAGCGGCCGGTCTCGTAGACGGCGTGGCAGCGCGGACAGACAGCGGGATCGGTCATCTTCCCGCGGGCCTTGTAGGGGTCGTGAATGCGCTCCTGAAGCACGCGGTCGCGCCGTTCCGGGTGCGGGCGGTGGTCCTGGTGTCCGCGCTGCATGCAATTCTCCCCGACTGGATGCGGGCCGCCAAGCTAGCGTTTGGTGGTGCCCATGAACAAAAGGCGCCGGCGGCCTTGCGGTCGCCGGCGAAGGTCTGACCCATTCACATTGTCAAGTGCGGGGCCGGCCGGTTCCGTGCCCCGGCCAACGACGTCGGGCGATCACGACCGGGTGACGTCGATGGTCCGCCTGGAGGGCTTGCTCGGCTCGGTCTTCGGCAGCGTAATGGTGAGCACGCCGTTCCTCATGCTGGCCGCGATCTGGTCGCGATCCACGTTGGCCGGCAGCCGGAAGGAACGCGCGCACATGCCGTAGCGCCGTTCCGAGAAGTAGCGGTTCTTCGCCTTCTCCTCCGTCTCCTCCTTCTTTTCCGCCCTGATGGTCAGAACGTCATCCTGGACGCTGACCTCGACGCTCTTCTCGTCCATGCCGGGCACTCCCAGCATTACCCGGTACTCGTCCTCGCGCTCATCGACCTCGGCCGGTGGGATGATGGCTTCGATCTCGGCCTCCGTGCGGAGCAGGGGCTCCAGCTCGAACATCGACCGGCGGTTCCACGGAAAGCGGAACACGCTGGAGGCCTCCTCGAACAGTCGGTCGAACTCGTCGCGCAGCACCAGCAGCGGGTGCCGGTTGCGCTCCGCCAGTTCCTTGGCGGCCGCACCGGTGCTCTTGAGGTCCTGCTTCGGCTTTTCGGTGGCGGTCGTGTCGGCCATGGCTTCCTCCTGGGTTGCGCGTGGTACGCAGCCTGTATGCGCCCAGAACGGCGGCCGCACTTTAATCTGGATTAACGTGGGCGCCGTTCATTTGGGGCAGGCTGGACGTGGGCATTCCACGCGTTGCACCGTTTCCGGGAGGACACCATGCTCAAGCACATCCTGGTCCCAGTGGACGGCACCCCGTCCGACGAGCGCGCGCTGTCGGCGGCGTTCGGTCTGGCGCAACTGTTTACCGGACATGTCGAGGTCTTGCATGCCCAGTTCGACCCGCGGCAGAATATCCGCCTGATCGGCGAGGGCTTCTCGGCCGAGATGCTCGACGATGTCCTCGTGGAGGCGGAACGGGCGGCGCGCGAGGCGGCAGACCGCGCCCGCCGGACGTTTGGCGCCGTCGTCTCCAAGGTCGGGGCGGACGTTGCCGAGCGTCTTCATGAGGAGGGCCGCGTTACCGCGTCGTGGCGCGAGGCGGTGGGGCGGCCTGGCTCGGTGATCGGCCGCGAGGGGCGCTTCGCCGACCTCGTCCTCTTCGCTCAGGCTCCGGAAGAGCTTTCCCGGAGGAAGGTCCTCGAAGCCGCACTGTTCGACACCGGCCGTCCGCTGCTGTTGGCGTCCGCCGCAATGGTGATGGACGAGTTCCCGTCCGTCGCCATCGGCTGGGATGGCAGCCTTCCGGCGGTGCGCGCGGTCGGCTGCGCCATGCCGTTTCTCCGCCGCGCGACGAGCGTCAGCATCCTCACGGTGGCGGAAGGAATGGGCGACCGCGCTCCGGTTCCGGCGTACGCCACACGACTGGTCGACCATCTGGCGTGGCACGGGATCGATGCTGTGGTGCAGGCGGTCCGGCAGCAAGAGCTTTCCACCGGAGAGGCATTGACGGCCAAGGCGGCGGACCTCGGGGCCGGGCTGCTGGTAATGGGCGGGTATGGCCACAGCCGCTTCCGGGAGATGATCCTGGGCGGCGCCACCCGGCACGTTCTGGGCACGCCGCTTTCCTGCTCGGTCCTCCTGTCCCATTGAGCGTGACGCCTGCTCGAAGGAACGACGATGGACAGCAACGAGTTGACTCTGTTCGACCTCGACCCCGACTGGGGCCAGGGCTGGAGGACCGCGGCACACCTCGATGTGCCCGTTGATCCACACGAGGAAGGGATCTTCGAGGATATTCGTCATCCACCTTTCCCCGGTGGACAGGACATACCGCCGCGTGCTCTGGGCCGCGCTGGCGGTCAACGCGACCATGTTCGTTCATGCGGTGGCGGTAATGATGGATCTCAGTCATCGGCGGCCTCGGC
>JAEYOB010000691.1 GCA_023412175.1 Pseudomonadota bacterium
GGATGCAACGCTCGACGACGCGGCTAACTGTCTGAACGACGTAGATTTTCGGATCGGTTCGACTGGCTCCGCTGCTGGTGTCTTCCCAGATGTTTGCAATCGGCATAACCGGGAAGTCAGCAAGGTAACGGCGGTACTTCAGCGTCGAACCTGTCGGCACGACCCGCCATGCTTTCAGCAAGCGAGGGAACTGGCTCTCGCCCGTCTTCCAGTATCCCGCCCCCGATGAGTAGGTCTTTCCCTCGTATATGACCGGAAAGCTGCCGGGAGGCCGCTGCGAACTAAGATTGTCTGGCGCGAAGATGCGCCAACCCTGTGACCTGCCCCCGTAGAAGCGGTCCGCCGGTAATGTAGCCCGGCGGCAGCGGAAGGGGTGGTTGGGATGGCGCGGAGGAAGGCGCACACGCCGGAGGAGATCGTTGCGAAGCTCCGGCAGGCGGAGGTTCTGGTCGGCCAGGGCAAGACGGTGGCGGATGCGGTGCGGGCGATCGGGGTGACGGAGCCGACCTACTACCGCTGGCGGACGGAGTTTGGCGGTCTGAAACTCGACCAGGTGAAGCGGCTGAGGGAACTGGAGCGGGAGAACGCGCGGCTTCGGAAGGCGGTGTCGGACCTGACGCTCGAGAAGGTCATTCTCAAGGAGGCTGCCTCGGGAAAGTGGTAAGCCCTGCGCGGCGACGGGCCTGCGTCGAGCACGTCGTGCGCGAGCTCGGCGTGTCGGAGCGGAAGGCCTGCGCGGTGTTGGGGCAGCACAGATCGACGCAGCGGAAGGCGGCGCGTGCGCCGGGCGACGAAGCCGCGCTGACGGCCGACATCATCGAGCTGGCGAAGCGCTACGGGCGGTATGGCTACCGGCGGATCACGGCACTGCTGCGAGAGGCGGGCTGGGCGGTGAACCGGAAGCGCGTGGAGCGGATCTGGCGTCGCGAGGGGCTGAAGGTGCCGCAGCGGCAGCCGAAGCGCGGTCGGCTGTGGCTGGCGGACGGCTCGTGCGTGCGGCTGCGGCCGGAGCACGCCAATCATGTGTGGGCCTACGACTTCGTCGAGGATCGGACGCGGGATGGGCGGAAATTCCGCATGCTGTGCGTGGTGGACGAGTTCACGCGCGAGGCGCTGGCGATCCGGGTGGCGCGGAAGCTCTCGTCGTCGGACGTTATCGACACCCTGGCCGACCTGTTCATCGCGCGCGGGGCGCCGGCCCACATCCGCTCGGACCAGGGGCCGGAGTTCGTGGCCGAGGCGGTGAAGGGCTGGATCGAGGGCGTGGGCGCGAAGACGGCCTACATCGAGAAGGCGAGCCCGTGGGAGAACGGGTACGTCGAGAGCTTCAACGGCAAGCTGCGGGACGAGCTGCTGAACGGGGAGGTGTTCAACACGCTCCGCGAGGCGCAGGTGCTGATCGAGGGATGGCGCCGGCACTACTGCTTCGCATCACAACACCCATCTGGCTATGTCGTTGAAAGTGGCAGCATCTCCTGGCCGGGAGCCGATCCCGCGGGGTGGTTTGGGTTTTTCCGCGCCTGGCTGACGACGTCCGTGGCGGCGGGTCCACTCAGCGCCGCGCTGCTGAAGATCCATGGCCCATCGGGCAGCGGGTGGAGGGCCTCGATCCGGCCTGCCTCGGCGGCGAGCCGCAGTGTCTTCGGGCTGACGCGCAAGACGGCCGCGGCCCTGGTGAGGTTCAGCCAGGGTGCGCCCTCCTCGGGTGCGGCTTGGTGCACCGGAATGCGGTGATGCGACCGCAGGGCCGTCACGCGCTCGCGGGTCCAGCGGTTTCCGTTCCCGGTCCTCAGCCCGTTCCGGTTCAGCATGCCGGCGATGAGATCGTCGGTGGCAACAAGGACAAGCTGGCGGACGGCGGCGATGATGTCGGGCGAGGTGCTGTTGCGTTGACCCCGCCGACGCCGCGGCAGCCGCAGCTCCGTGTGAACACCGCCCATCCAGTGGATCAGCAGCACGATCTCGCCGGCCGGCTCGTCGAGGTCGGCGACCACCTCCTGGACGACGGTGCGGACGATGCGCTTTCGGAGGCGGGCATCGGTGGTCGGCGCCCGCCAGACGGCCCGCAGGTCCTCGGCCAGCCGGGTGAAGGATCCCGGCGTGACCGCGGCCCGGACCGGCGTGACGGCGTCGTGGGCGGCGACCTTCGCCTCGAGCTCGGCGAGGCGCTCGAGCGCCCGGTTCCAGCGTGCCTCCAGCTCTCCTGCCACGAGCCGGTTGGCGGGGTCGATGGCGTCGTACTGCCGGAACGCGCGGTCCGCCGCGTATTGTGCCGCCTGGCGATCCCGCTGCAGCGCCTCGCGCACCTGGTCGCGCTGCTGGGCCGCCTGCGTCTCGGCCTCCACCGCCGCGGCGACCGCGGCCGGCGCGAGCACCTCGAGGAGTTGCGCCTCGATCGCGTCGTCGACCCGGAGTCCGCCGAAGGCGATGCAGCGCGGCTCGCCGTTGTCGAGCTGGCCGCGGCAGCAGCTGTAGCGCGGGATGTCGTGGCCCGCGCCGGTGTAGCGGACCGTCAGCTTGCGCCCGCAGCGGCGGCAGCGCAGCAGCCCGGCGAGCAGGGCGTCGCCGTGCTTGGGGGCGCCGTGGTGCCGGCTCGTCGGGGTGTTGTCGCTCACCATGCCGCGGATCGCCTCCGCCCGCTCCCACTCGACGTAGCGCTCGTGCGCGCCGGGCCGCAGGGCCAGCG
>JAEYOB010000696.1 GCA_023412175.1 Pseudomonadota bacterium
CGCTGGCCCTGCGCGCCGGTGACGACACCCAGGTCGTGGCCCTCGGTCTCCAGAACCGGCCCCTGCTCGATGTGCGCCTCGAAATAGGCGGCCATGGCGTGGCCGGTCACCGGCACCGCGCCCTTGTAGCCGATGCGCGCCAACTCGTCGCCCAGGCGCAGGCCGTCGTTGTCGCGGATGTCCAGCACGTGGTCCAGCGTGAACACCCCCATGGCGGCGCCGGAGCCCAGCATGGGCGGCGAGAAGCGCGCGCCCTCCTCGTTGGTCCAGACGATCAGGTCGATGGGCGCGTCGGTTTCGATGCCCTGATCGTTGAAGCTGCGGATCACCTCCAGCCCGGCCATGACGCCGTAGATGCCGTCGAACCGCCCGCCGGTGGGCTGGGTGTCCAGGTGGCTGCCCATGCAGACGGCGGGGCGGTCCGGGTTGCGGCCCGGCCGGCGGGCGAAGATGTTGCCCACCTCGTCCACCGTCACGGTGCAGCCGGCCGCTTCGCACCAGGACACGAACAGGTCGCGCCCCTGCCGGTCGAGGTCGGTCAGCGCCAGCCGGCACACGCCGCCCTTGGGCGTGCCGCCGATCTCGGCGAGGTCCATCAGGCTCCGCCACAGGCGGTCGCCGTCGATGCGCAGATCGGACATCATCCCTTTTCCCATTCCTTATCGTTGTATCTTGACGCGAACGAGCGCCCGCAGGGCGCTCACCGTGGGCAATGTCACGCCCGCGCACGCCGCCAGTTCCAGCGGCGCGTCGAGCACCGCCTCGATCTCCGCCCGCCGTGCCGTGGCGAGGTCCGGACGGACTTGGCCGGGCTGCCCGGCGAACGCCAGCGCGTCCTCCATGCCATCGGCCATCGGATGGCCGAGTTGGGCCGCCAGCCCAGCCACCTCATCGACCACCGCCGCCACGACGGGCTGCAAGCGGATGTCGCGGGCGATTTCCTGAACCGGCAGGCCGGTGACGATGGCCAGCGCCCCGAAGGCCAGCGGCGCCGGCAGCGCCGCCCACACTTCGGCGCGGATGTCGTCCACCGGCGCCGCGTTGAAGCCCGCCGCCCCGAACAGCGCCACGAGGTCGCCGACCTCCGCCGTTCCGGCGGCGGAGCCAAGCGCGAGGCGCAGCCCGCCGAGGTGCCGCAGGTAGCCGGGCGCCGGCCGCTCAACGGCGACCTGGGCCACGGCACCGACGATCCGCTTCGCCGGCATGGCGTTCCACAACAGGCCGTGCGGGTCCACGGAGGCGAGCGGCCCTTCGGCCGGGTACCACCAGGGAACGCCGCCGACCACCGGCACCAGCCGTGTTGCCCGGCCGAGCAGCGGAGGAAGGAGTTCCAGGATCTCCGGTAGGGCGGGGGCGGGAACGGCGAGCACCACCGCGTCCTGCGCGCCCAGCGCCAGCGTGTCGTCGGTGACGTGCGGGCGGACGGTGACCGGCATGCTCGACGGCCCTTCGACGATCAGCCCGTCGCGTTGCAGGATGTCCAGCGTCCGGCGCCGTGCGACCAGGGGGGCGGGCAGGCCGGCGGTGGCGAGCCGCGCGGCGATGAAGCCCCCCAGGGCTCCGGCCCCGACGACCGCGACCTTCATGTCCCCGTCCGCGCCGGGGCGCCGCGCCGCGGGGTCGGCACCAGATCCTCGGGCATGGTCCAGGCCTTGCCCGGAATGGCGTCGAGGAGTTGGCGCGTGTAGGCGTGCTGTGGGTCGCCGAACACCTCGCGCGCCGGCCCGATCTCGACGATGCGGCCCTTCTGCATAACGGCGATGGTGTCGCAGACCTGGGCGGCGATGCGCAGGTCGTGGGTGATGAACAGCATCGACAGCGTCAGCCGGTGCCGCAGTTCCTCCAGAAGGTCGAGCACCTGTGCCTGCACCGACACGTCCAGCGCCGACACCGGCTCGTCGGCGATCAGCAGCTTCGGCTCCAGCGCCAGGGCGCGGGCGATGGAGATCCGCTGCCGTTGCCCGCCCGAGAACTCGTGCGGGAAGCGGTCCGCCGCCGAGGCGTCGAGCCCGACCAGCGACAGCAGGTCGCGCGCCTTCGCCAGGGCGGTGCGCCGGTCCTCGCCGAAGGCGATGGGGCCTTGCGTGATGATGTCTCCCACGGTGTGGCGCGGGTTCAGCGAGGCGTAGGGGTCCTGGAACACCATCTGCACGTGCCGGCGGTAGGGCCGGAAGGCATGGCGCGACAGCGACAGCAGGTTCACGCCGTCGAACATGATCCTTCCGGAATCCGGGCGGATCAGCCCGACGATGGATCGCCCCAGTGTCGATTTGCCGGAACCGGACTCGCCGACCAGCCCGACCGTCTCGCCGCGGCGGATGGTCAGGGAGATATCCTGCCCCGCCACCACGCTACGGCCCGGCCGGAGGAAGCCGCCGCCGATGTGGAAGGTCTTGGAGCCTCCTTCCGCCGTCAGCACCGGCGCGTGCTCGCGCCCGAAGTCGGCCCGGTGCTCGATCAGGTGCGGCACGGCGGCGATCAGTTGGCGGGTGTAGGGGTGCTGCGGGCGGTTCAGCACCTCGGCGGCCGGGCCGATCTCCACGAGGCGGCCGTGCTGCATCACCGCCACGCGGTGGGCGATCTCCGCCACCACGCCGAAGTCGTGGGTGATGAACATCACGCCCATGTGGCGCTTGGCCTGGATCTCGCGGATCAGCTCCAGGATCTGCTTCTGCGTGGTGACGTCCAGCGCGGTGGTCGGCTCGTCGGCGATCAGCACGTCCGGCTCGACGGCCAGCGCCATGGCGATCATCACGCGCTGGCGCTGCCCGCCGGACAGGCGGAACGGGTAGCTGCGCCGCAGATGATCCGGCTCCGGCAGCCCGACGGACGTCAGCAGCTCGACCACCCGTGCCCGCCGCGCCGCGCGGTCGAGGCTGGTGTGGTAGCGCAGCACCTCGTCGATCTGGTCGCCCACCCGCATCAGCGGGTTGAGCGCGGTCATCGGCTCCTGGAAGATCATGGAGACGCGGCTGCCGCGGAGTTCGCGCTGCGCGCGCTCCGGCAGGCTCAGCACGTCGGTGCCGTGATGGCGGATGGCGCCGGAGGCGACCCTGACCGCCTTGGGCAGCAGCCCCATCACCGCGTGCGCGGTCATCGACTTGCCCGAGCCGGACTCGCCGACGACGCAGAGGATCTCGCCGCGCTCCAGCGCGAAGGTCAGGTTCTCCACCGCGTAGCGGCGGTCGGCGCCCGGCGGCAGCGCGATGGTCAGGTCGCGCACGTCGAGCAGAGGGGCGTTGTTCGTTTCGGCGGTCATGCCCGTCCCTTCCGCGCCAGCTTGGGATTGAGTGCGTCGTTCAGCCCTTCGCCCACGAGGTTGAGGGCGAGCACGGTCAGCAGGATCGCCACGCCGGGGAAGAAGCTCATCCACCAGGCCTGGCGGATGACGGTGCGCGCGGCGCCGACCATGTAGCCCCAGCTCATCAGGTTCGGGTCGCCGAGGCCGAGGAAGGACAGCGAGCTTTCCAGCAGGATCGCCGTCGCCACCATCAGCGAGGCCGAGACGATGATCGGCGACAGGCTGTTGGGGAGGATCTGGCGCACGATGATGGTCAGGTTCGACTGCCCGGTGGTCACCGCCGCCTGGACGAACTCGCGCGAGCGCAGGCTCATGAACTCGCCGCGCGCCAGCCGGGCGAGCGGAGGCCAGGAGACGATGGCGATGGCCAGCACGATGGAGGCGATCGACGGCGTGAAGATCGCCACCAGCACCACCGCCAGCACGAAGTTCGGAATGGTCTGGAACAGCTCGGTGAAGCGCATCACCGCGTCGTCCACCCAGCCGCCGTGGAAGCCGGCGAGCGCGCCCAGCATCACGCCGATCAGCACCGCCTCCGCGGTCGAGGTCAACCCGATCAGCAGCGACACCCGCGCCCCGTGCGCGATGCCCGAGGCGATGTCGCGCCCCAGCGTGTCGGAGCCCAGCAGCGCGTCGTCGGACAGCGGCGGCTGGAAGGGGATGGTGGTCATGTCCCACGGGCTGGTCGGGAACGCCACGTCGGCGAAGAGCGCCATCAGGATGACCAGGGCCAGGAAGATCAGGCCGATCACCGCGCCCTTGTTGCGCGCGAAGGCGCGCCAGAATCCACCACTTCCGGAACCGCCGCTCATGGGGCCACCTCGATGCGCGGGTCGACGAGGGAATAGATCAGGTCGGTCAGCAGGTTGAACAGCACCACCACCACCGAGGTCAGAAGGAAGATGCCCAGCAGCACCTGATAGTCGCGCTGCAGCACCGCCTCGAAGGCGAGGCGCCCGATGCCGGGAAGCGCGAAGACGGTTTCGATCAGGATGGAGCCGCCGATCAGGTGCCCCGCCTGGAAGCCGGCCACCGTGATGACCGGCAGGATGGCGTTGCGCAGGATGTGCACCGAGACGATGCGCCATTCCGGCAGGCCCTTGGCGCGTGCGGTCTTCACGAAGTCCATGTCGCGCACTTCGAGGATCGAGGCGCGGGTCAGGCGGGTGTAGACCGCCATGTAGAACAGGCCCAGCGTGGTGACCGGCAGCACCAGATGCTTCAGCCGGTCGAGGAACGCCGCCCATCCCGTGAAGCCGGCGCCGACCGTCTCCGTTCCGAAGGCTGGCAGCCAGCCGAGGTTGACCGAGAACAGCAGGATCAGCATCAGCCCGATCCAGAAGATCGGCGTGGCGTAGGCGGTCAGGCCGATGACGGTGATGGCGGTGTCCGACCAGGTGCCGGCCCGCATCGCCGCCAGCGTGCCGATCAGCACGCCGCCGATCAGCGCCAGTATGAACGCGGTCAAAGTCAGCGACAGGGTGACCGGCAGCCGCTCCAGCAGCAGCTCGAGGACCGGGCGCTGCTGGCGGTACGAGTAGCCGAGGTCGGCCTGCACTACCTTGCCCATGTAGGTGCCGAGCTGCTCGACGACCGGCCGGTCGAGGCCGAACTGCTGGCGCAGCTGTTCGACGAACTTGGCGTCGGCGGCGCCGGCCTCGCCCGCCATGACCATGGCGGGGTCGCCGGGGGCAGCATGGACCAGGAAGAAATTGAACACGGCGATCGCCAGGACGACGAACACCGCCTTCACCAGGCGCTGGGTGATGAAAACGGCGATACGGGGCATCAAACTCCTCCTGTATTCCCTCTCCCGCCCCGGGAGAGGGAGGGACC
>JAEYOB010000732.1 GCA_023412175.1 Pseudomonadota bacterium
GCGGATCGGTTTCGATCCGCGGGACATGGTATTATACGGTGTGGCTGCCGCGGCCGACGACCATGCGGTAGATGGCCAGGATGATGATCGCGCCGACGATGGCACCGATGAAGCCTGCACCGTCACCGGCCCGGTACCAGCCCACGGCCTGTCCCAAATAAGTGGCGACGAATGCGCCGGCGATGCCGAGCAGAGTGGTGATGATGAAGCCACCCGGATCGCGGCCAGGCATCAGGAACTTGGCGACGATGCCTGCCAGGAACCCGATGATGATGGTCCAAAGGATCTCCATACGACTCTCCCTTTGATGCGGGCCCGTCTGCACGCCCGCTGGAATAACGGGCGAACGGCGGTTTGGTTCTGTCGTATTCCTCTGAAGCATTCATCGGCAGGAACGGCTCTTCGGGAGTTTCCTGCTTTCCGCGAGGACGCTCCGTGCGGGCGCCGGCCTTTGGCCGGCACAGTCCGTACGGCCGGCCGCGGTCCGGGGCTGCTTGTCCGGCGCCCCACTGATGGCAAGGCTCCGCCGGCGCCGGCGTGCCGGCGGCGAAGCGGTAAGCCGGAAGCGCCCCTCTCCCTTACGGAGGAGCGTCCCCTTTACCCGCGCACCGCGCGGATGTTCTCGGCGTACTTCTCCGGTCCGCCGGTGAAGGTGGCGGTGCCGGCAACCAGCACGTCGGCTCCGGCCTCGATGGCGATGCGCGCCGTCTCGGGGTTGATGCCGCCGTCCACCTGGAGGTCGATCGGCTTGCCCAGCGCGTCGATGCGGCGGCGCAGCTCACGGATCTTCGGCAACTGGCTCATGATGAAGCTCTGGCCGCCGAAGCCGGGGTTCACCGTCATCACCAGGACGAGGTCGATGTCCTCCAGGATGTAGTCCAGCACCTGCACGGGGGTGCCGGGGTTCAGCGAGACGCCGGCCTTCTTGCCCAGGCTCTTGATCAGTTGCACGGTGCGGTGCAGGTGCGGCCCGGCCTCGGGATGGACGGTGATGATGTCGGCGCCGGCCTTGGCGAACTCGGGGATGTAGAGATCGACCGGGCTGATCATCAGGTGCACGTCGAAGGGCTTGGCGCTGTGCGGGCGCAACGCCTTCACCACCGCCGGACCGATGGTGATGTTCGGCACGAAGTGGCCGTCCATCACGTCGATGTGGATGTAGTCGGCTCCCGCCGCGTCCACCGCGCGCACCTCTTCCCCGAGCCTGGCGAAATCCGCGGAAAGGATGGACGGGGCGATCTTGACGGCGGGCATGGCGCTCTCCTGGCCTGGAAATGGCGCCCTTCCTAGCACCTTTTGCCCATCCGCCCAAGCCGTCAGGCGAGCACGCGCGTCAGGTAGGCGCGGCAGCCGGCCAGCGTCGAGAGCTGCGGGTACTCCGCGTCGGGGATGCTGATCTTCAGGCGCTTTTCCAAACCCAGCACGAAGTTCAGGAAGTCCACGGAATCGATCTCGATCTGGTCACGGAACGGCCGCTCCGGGTCGAGCGCACCGAGATCCGCCTCCGGGGCCGCGGCCGCCAGCGCCTCGAAGATCACCGCATCGAGCCTGTCCGGGGTGTCCGCCGCCTGCTCCACGCCATTCTCCGCGCTCATGCCCGCCCGTTTCCGTCCGCTGTCGCCCGCCAGGTTGCCGTGGCCGGCGGCGGGGAGTGTCATGACGGCAAACTGACCGAGCGACCGGCGAAACGCAAGCCGCCGCATGGGGGAGGGGTCACGATGACGGTGCGCGGTTCGCCTGTTACACAGACGGCGCGTCGGCTCGGGCGTTCTCGGCCAGCAGGTGGGAGAGGTGCTGGCGGAGTTCCTCCGCGCCATAGGGTTTGTGGAGGATGCCGATGCCGCTGGCGTGCACCTCCTGGATGCGCTCCGGCGCGGTGTCGCCGGTCACCATGACCGCCGGTACGGAGCGGCCGAGAACGCGGCGGACCGCCAGCACCGCCTCCACCCCGGTCATTCCCTCGCCCAGCCGGTAGTCGGCGACCACCACGTCGGGGGTGAAGCGCCGTTCGGTCATCAGTTCCACCGCCTCCTCGCCGGAGGCGACGGCCATGGTCCTGTAGCCCCAGGTTTCAGCCATCATCTGCAGGCTGATGCGGACGATGGCGTCGTCCTCGACGATCAGCACCGCCCCACCGGCGAGGGGGGCCGGGCGTGCGGCCGGCGCGATGCATCCCTGTGGAGCAGGGATCTCGTCCATCGTCACGGTGAAGCAGGAACCCCGGCCCGGCACGGAGCGCACGCCCACCGTCGCGCCCAGCAGGCGGGTGATGCGCTTGACGATGGCGAGCCCCAGCCCCAGCCCCTTGGACTGGTCGCGGCCGGGATTGTGCATCTGGAAGAACTCTTCGAAGATGGTGTCCTGCTGATCCGCGGGGATGCCAGCGCCGGTATCGACGATCTGCAGCAGCACCTTGCCGCCCCGCCGCCGGCAGCCCAGCAGGATGCCGCCCTCATGGGTGTACTGGAGCGCGTTCTCGATCAGGTTGCGCAGGATCCGCTCCAGCAGCACCGGGTCGGAGCACACCCAGGCGTTGGCCGGCACGGCACGCAGACGCAGCCCCTTCTGCTCGGCACGCAGGCGGTACTCGCCGCCCAGTTTTTCCAGCAGGTCGCCGACGGCGACATCGGCCAACCTTGGCGCCACCACGCCGGCATCGAGGCGCGAGACGTCCAGCAGGCTGGTCAGCAGGCGGTTGAGCGCTCCCAGCGCGCGCTCCATCATCGCGACCGACGCGGCGAGCGCCGGCCGCTCCCGCGCGTGCGATTCCATGGACGCCAGCAGCAGCACCAGCGACTGGACGGGCTGGCGCAGGTCGTGGCTGGCCGCGGCCAGGAACTTCGACTTGGCGAGATTGGCGCGTTCAGCTTCCGCCTTGGCGTGCAGCGCATGGTCCTTGGCGGCCAGCGCCTCGTCGCGCGCCCGTTCCGCCTGGATCTCCGCCTTCTTGAGGCGGGTGACGTCCAGGATGACGCCGACGGTGCGCAACGGGGAGCCGTCGGTTGCATAGGTGATGTTCGACGCGTCCAGGATCCAGCGCTCGCCGGCCGTCGGATGCGCGATGCGGTATTCGAGGTTGACATGCGGTCGCCGCATGGCGAGCGCGTCGCGCCACACGGCGACTGCCCGTTGGCGATCCTCCGCTGCGATGGCCTTGATCCATCGCCGGACGCGCGGCGGTTCGTTCTCGGTGAAACCGAAGATGGCGCGGATGCCCGGCCCCCATTCGTTCTTGCCGGTCGCCAGGTTCAGGGAGAACACGCCGGCTCCGGCCGCGTTCAGCACGAGGTCGAGCCGGCGGTTGGCCGCCTGCGCCGCCGCCTCGGCCTGCCGTTCGCGGCGGACGTTGTGGATGCTGAAGCCGATCATGCCGCACAGCGCGCTCAGCACCGCGCCGGACAGCACGGCGTTGCGCCCCGTGCGTGCCCACCAGGCGTCCAGCACGGTGTCGGTCGGAACCCCGGTGAACACCACCAGCGGCCAGCCGTTCACGCGCTTGTAGGCGCACAGCCGCTCGATGCCGTCGATGGTCGAGCGGGCGACGAAGGTGCCCTCGGGCCCTTCCTTGAGGTGCTTGGAAAACAGCACCGCGCCGGATGAATTGATCCTGCTCTCCGTCTTCGGCAACGGGTAGCGGACCACCACGTCGCCATCGTCGCGGAAGATGGTGAAGGTGGTGCCGGGGGTGGGCCTCAGGTCCCGGTAGAAGCCGGTGAATTGGGCGGCATCGATGGAGGATTCGACGACGGCGCGCAGCGTCCCGTCGGGCGCGCGTACGGCCCGGCTGACGGCGAACAGGAAATTGCCGGTGAGGCGGCCCCAGATCATCGGGCTTATGAAAGTGCCGACATCGGCGCCATCGGTATGCACCGTATGGAATTCTCGGTCGGCGAGGCTGATCGCCGGCGGATCGCGTTGGAGGCTGGTCAGCGCCACGTCGCCGTTTGCATCGAGGATCCACAGCGAATGGATCGACGGCATCTCGGTCTTGAGCTGGATCATCCGCTCCCACGCCGCCGGCGTGTGGCGCAGCATCCCCACCTCGGTGCCGTTCAGCAGGGATGCCAGATCCGACAGCACGATGCCCTCGGCCTCGATGGCGGCGCGGGCGTGCCCTTCCATCAGCGTGACGGTCCGGCGCAGGTTTTCCTTCGCCTCGTCGAAGGTGTTCTGCCGGTCCAGATAGGCCAGTGCCCCGAACAGGCCGATGCCGCAGACGAGGCTGAAGGCCATTGTCCACGCCAGCAGCCGCTCGGTCGCCCAGAGTGTCCGCACGCTAACCGAGCTCCCAATCTGCAAGCAGAGATTTCGGACCCGACGCTACCCTTGGATGCAGCTTGGCGCCAGCCTATCCAAAATGCATAGCAAGAAGGCCAAACCGAAGGACGTGCGGCGATCGCCCCCCGATGCGAGAGCATCCCACTCCGGGCCGGTTGAGAAGGCATGCCCTTGCCCAAGCCCATCATCGCGGCGCTCATTGCCGGACTGACCCTGACAGCCTCTGCGGCCGGGGCGCAGGAGCCCGAGGAGATGCCGCCCGCCGACCAACCGGCCGAGGCGCTCCCCGCGCCGGTGGAACCGCCGCCGCCACCGGTGCCGTCTACCGTTCCGCCGGAGACGCTGCAGCGGCTGGCGCGCGCGGCGGACGAGGTCTGGCGTATCGCCATCCTCGCCACCGAACGGCCCGTGGACCGGACCGCCCTGCGCTTCGGCGACCGGGTGGCCATCACCCAGGCCGACCTCGGCCGCCGGATCGGGGAACTGGCCCGCTCGCAGGGGGACGAGGTGCCGGACGGCCCCGCACCGGAAGCCCGGCAGCGGATGGAGACACTGCGCGCCCAGCCGCCGGAGGCCCTTCTTCCGATGCTCGCCGCCCTCGTCCGGCAAAGCTATCCCGGCATGGTCGAAACGCTGGAAGGCTGGGCCGACGGCCCCGAACACGCTGTGGCCGAGGCGCTGCTGCCGCCGTTGCGCGAGGAGCTGGAGCAAGCCGGGCGGGTGGGTGCGCCGGCGCTGACCGGCTCCAGCGGCATAGCCACGGGCACTGCATCGCCGCGGTAGCCCGACCGGCACCGGAACATCCGCGTCTCCCACGAGTTCAGATGGGCGTCACCAGAACGAGGACAGGACGGATCATGGACATCTTCGACCGCATCAAGCACGACCACGACACGCTGCGCGCCCTGCTGGAGCGCATCGAGGATCCCGACAAGGAAGGCCGGCGGGCCGCGTTCGAAGAGTTCCAGCGCGAGCTGTGGGCGCACGGCAAGGTCGAGGAGGCGGTGTTCTACGCGGCGCTGACCAAGCACAAGGACGCCAAGGCGGAAACCATGGAGGGCTTGAACGAGCACCACATGATCAACGGCCTCGCCGAGGAACTGAACGCCATGCCGGCCGACAGCGGCGCCTGGAACGCCAAGTTGCAGGTGCTGGGCGAACTGCTGCGCCACCACCTTGACGAAGAGGAAGAGGAGCTGTTTCCGGAGGCCCGCGATGCGCTGGAGGATGGGCGCGCCGACGAGTTGGGCCGCCTCTACGACGAGCGCAAGAACCACGCGAGGGCAGCGCTGGCGCCGCTGCCGCGCCCCTGACCCGGTCACATCGTCGCGCCTACCGAGGGCGGTTGCTTGCGGGGCGGCCTTCCCATAGCGTTTGTTGGCAGGGGAAACAAAGCGCAGAAGGACGCTGCGATGGAAGATGTGAAGACCGACGTGACGACGGCTGCCGAAACCGGAGAGCGCGACAAGCCGAAGAAGAAGAAGGCGCCGAAGCTGAAGGATCTCGGGCTGGGCGCTCCGGCCACCGGCGGGGAGGTGCTGCGCGACGCCAAGGAGGCCGCGGCCATCGAATCCCATTGGCACGAGGTGGGCGACGCCAAGCCGGTGGAGAAACCCGGCACGAAGGTCAAGTACGTGGACGAACTGGCGCACCTGCAGTTCGAGCTGATCAAGCTGCAAGAATGGGTGCGCGTGAACGGCCTGAAGGTCTGCGTGCTGTTCGAGGGGCGCGACGCGGCCGGCAAGGGCGGCGTCATCAAGCGCATCACCGAAAGCCTGAACCCCCGCGTCTGCCGTGTCGTGGCGCTCGGCACGCCGACCGAGAAGGAGCGCGGGCAGTGGTATTTCCAGCGCTACGTGGCGCAACTCCCCGCCAAGGGGGAGATCGTGCTGTTCGACCGCAGCTGGTACAACCGGGCCGGCGTCGAGCGCGTGATGGGGTTCTGCACCGACGAGGAGTATCAGGAATTCCTGCGCGCCTGTCCCCTGTTCGAGGAAATGCTGGTGCGTTCGGGCATCATCCTGATCAAGTACTGGTTCTCGGTCAGCGACGAGGAGCAGGAGAAGCGCTTCGAGGAGCGCATGCGCAACCCGATCAAGCGCTGGAAGCTCAGCCCGATGGACCTCGAATCCCGCAAGTACTGGGTCGAGTACTCCAAGGCCAAGGACGCGATGCTGGAGCACACCGACCGCAAGCTGACGCCCTGGTACATCGTCGACGCCGACAACAAGAAGCGGGCGCGGCTCAACTGCATCCATCACCTGCTGCACCAGATTCCCTACCAGGACATCGCGCCGGTGCACATGGAACTGCCGCCGCGGCAGAGCGACGACGGCTACAAGCGGCCGAAGAAGTCCAAGCAGAACTGGGTGCCGGACGTGTATTGAGGCGGGCATAGGCGGGCGGCGTTACGCCCGCCGCGACCGCGGGGCAAAGGCGATACCGACAACGCCGCTTTGCGGTGTTGTGCAACTTCGCCTAAGAATCGCGCAATAGCCCCGAACCGACGAGGGGCTTGCGCCCAGGAAACGACGATCCCAGCGAAAGCCGCGGCACGATTTCCGCCGTCCCCGGGTGCTGTCCATTCCATGCTTCCTCTAGCCTGGTGGCCGACGCCCATGCTCCTCGACGCTCGTACCCTTGATGACAACACGGCAATTGATTGTGACGTCTGCATTGTCGGTGCCGGCGCCGCCGGCATCGCCGTCGCCTGTGAACTGGCAGGCACCACGCTGTCGGTCGTGCTGATAGAGGCCGGCGGCGCCCGCTTCAGCACGGCGAGCCAGGATCCGTTGCACGGCAGCGTCGAACCGTCCTCACCGCACGCCCCGCCGCACATGTACCGCCGGCGCGTGCTGGGTGGCGCGACTTCGGCCTGGGGCGGGCGCTGCGTCCCCATGGACCCAATCGATTTCGAGGCGCGTAGCTATGTCCCGCACAGCGGCTGGCCGGTGGGCTGGGACGAGGTGGAACCTTATTACCGGCGTGCCCACGGCTACCTGCAAAACGGTGCCTGCGCCTACACGGTCCAGGGTGCGCTTGGTGCCGGTGCGCCGGAGACCATCGCGGGGTTCCGCAGCGACCTCATCGACACCGACCGCATCGAGCGGTTCAGCGAACCCACGGACTTCGGCAAGGCCTACCTGCCGCGGCTGCAAGGGGCTTCGAACGTGCGCATCCTGCTGCACGCCCAGTGCCTGCGGGTGGAAACGGCGGAGTCCGGCGTGGTGACGGCGCTCGCCTGTGCCAGCCTTCCGCAGCGGCGGTTCACCGTGCGGCCGCGCTTCACGGTGATCGCCGCCGGCGGGCTTGAGGCGACGCGGCTGCTGCTCGCCTCCGACGCCAGCCGGCGCGGTGGGCTGGGCAACGAGTCCGGCCGGCTCGGGCGCTTCTACATGTGCCACATCGAGAACACGCTGGGCCGGCTGTGCCTGGGCTCGTCTCACCCGGCCGTGGTGGATTTCGAGCGGACCGCCGAGGGGGTCTACATCCGGCGCAAGTTCACGCTGAACGCCACGGCGCAACGCCGCCACGAGTTGCTGAACGCGACGTTCCGGCTGCACTTCCCGTTCATCTCCGACCCGGCGCACCGGAACGGCATCCTGTCGGCGGTGTATCTGGCGAAGGACTGCGTGCTGCCGGAATACCGGCGCAAGCTTGCTACCATAGAATTGTCAAAGCGGGACCGCATGGTGCAGGACTGGCGGTTCTGGGCGGCGCATGTCGGGAACGTCGCGCGCGACGGCCTGCCGGTCAGCCGGTTCGGTGCCGACTGGGTGCGGCGGCGCATCCTTGCCCGGCGCAAGCTGCCACATGTGGTGGTGCGCAACCGCGACGGCGCCTATCCGCTCGACTTCAACATGGAGCAGATCCCGAATCCCGACAGCCGGATCGCGCTGGGCGGTGAGACCGATGCCTTCGGCGTGCCGCGCCTGCGAATCGACTGGCGGATGACCGGGCAGGACGTGGACAGCATCGTGCGGACCTTCCGGCAACTCCGCCTTGCCTTCGCGCACTCCGGCTGCGCCCGGCTGGAGTTCCGCGACGAGGAACTGGAGGCGCAGGCCTGCGATTCGACGCCGATCGGCGGGCACCATATGGGTACGGTGAGGATGGCCGCGTCGCCGCGCGACGGGGTGGTGGACATGAACTGCGAGGTGTTCGGCGCGCCGGGGCTGTTCGTCGCCAGCAGCGCGGTGTTTCCGACCAGCGGCCACGCCAACCCGACGCTGACCATCGTGGCGCTGGCGGTGCGTCTGGCGGATCATCTGAAGGCACGGGCGCTCAATGCGTCGGTGCCGGCCCTGACTGTGGGAGACACGCTGGCGGCTTGACGGAGGCGCCGGCGTAGGCCGCTTCCTGTCGGCGCCGAACAGGCGCGACGCAACCGCTGGGGGTAGGGCGGTTTCTGCCGCCCTACGGCACCTTATCCCGCCAGCTTTTGCTCCAGTGCGGCGTTCTTGATGGATTTCTGCAGCTTTTCGAACGCGCGCACCTCGATCTGGCGGACACGCTCGCGGCTGATGCCGTACTTCTGCGACAGGTCCTCCAGCGTCGTCGGGTTGTCGCGCAGCCGGCGTTCCACGAGGATGTCGCGCTCGCGATCGTTCAGGCCGGTCATCGCCGCCTGAAGAAGCTTGCGGCGCTTGCCCAACTCTTCCTGCTCGGCGAGGCTGATCTCCTGGTTGGAGGTCTCGTCCACCAGCCAATCCTGCCATTCGCCCTCGCTGTCGGCGCGCAGCGGCGCGTTCAGCGAGTGGTCCGGGGCGGACAGGCGCCGGTTCATGTTGACGACGTCCTGTTCCGGCACGTCCAGCTTGGTGGCGATGTGCGTCACCTGCTCGGGGCTGAGGTCGCCTTCCTCGATGGCCTGCATCTGGCCCTTCAGCTTGCGCAGGTTGAAGAACAGCTTCTTCTGCGCGGCCGTGGTGCCCATCTTCACCAGCGACCAGGAGTGCAGGATGTATTCCTGGATGGCGGCGCGGATCCACCACATCGCGTAGGTGGCGAGCCGGAAGCCGCGATCGGGGTCGAAGCGTTTCACCGCCTGCATCATGCCGACATTGCCCTCCGAGATCAGCTCGGACAGTGGCAGGCCGTAGCCGCGGTAGCCCATGGCGATCTTCGCCACCAGCCGCAGGTGGCTGGTCACCAGCTGATGCGCAGCCTTCGAGTCCTCATGCTCCTGCCAGCGCTTGGCAAGCATGTACTCCTCCTCCGGCGCCAGCATGGGAAATTTGCGGATTTCCTGCAGGTAGCGCGAGAGATTGCTTTCCGCACTGATGACCGGGACGCTGGGAAGTGTCGCCATGTCTGACCCTCTTCTTCGGTCTCCTCACATGCCTTCTTACGAGCAGCGGACCGTTTTGGACTTCGATTATGCCACGCCGCGGCGTTGCCGCCACCCCTTACAATAACCCACTCTGCAACAAGGGCATAGTCCCTTTTTATAACTATTCTAAAGTATGGATCAGGGCCTGCAGATCGTCCGGCAGATCGACGGAGAAGCGCAGCCGCTCACCCGTGCGCGGGTGAACGAAGGAGAGGCCGACGGCGTGCAGGGCTTGTCTGGGAAAGCCAACAAGGGTGGTGCGAATGGGTTCCGGAAGCGGTGTCGCCTTGCTGCCCCGCGCCCGCGTCGACCGGCCTCGGCCGTACAGCGGGTCGCCCACCAGCGGATGGCCGATGTGCGCCATGTGCACGCGG
>JAEYOB010000782.1 GCA_023412175.1 Pseudomonadota bacterium
GGCGCTGAACGCCACCATCGAGGCCGCCCGCGCCGGCGAGGCCGGCCGCGGCTTCGCCGTTGTGGCGGGCGAGGTGAAGGCGCTGCCCACCAAGACCTCGGAAGCGCCCTCCGAGATCGACGCCACGCTGAAGAACCTCAACGAGCAGGCGCAGCGCCTGATGACCGAAAGCTCGGCCAGCGCCGCCAAGGCGCGCGCGGTGAGCGAGGGGACGACCGCCATCGGCGGCGTCATCGACACGGTCGGCCGCGCCATGGCGGAGTTGAACGGCGAAACCGACAAGATCGACTCCGCCGCGGCGGAGATCGGCGCCAACTGCACCGACCTGGAGCACGAGATATCCGACCTCGCGGCCGGGGTGCAGCTCTCCAACGAGAATCTGGCGCAGGCGCGCGACCGCATCAACAACCTGCTGGGCATGGGCGAGCGCCTGATCGGCGTCACGGCGGAACTGGACGTGGAGACGGTGGACACGCCGTTCATCCGCACCGCCCGCCGCACCGCCGAGGTCATCTCCGCCGCTTTCGAGGATGCGCTGGCGAAGGGGGAGGTGTCCGAGGCCGACCTGTTCGACCAGAACTACCAGCCGATCCCCGGCTCCAACCCGCAGCAGATGCTGACGCGCGCCGTTTCGTTCCTCGACCGGGTGCTGACGGCGATCCAGGAGCCGGTGCTGGCCGAGAACCAGCGGCTGGTCTTCTGCGTGGCGGTGGATACCAACGGCTACCTGCCGACGCACAACCGGAAGTTCAGCCAGCCGCAGGGTTCGGATCCGGTGTGGAACGCCGCCAACTGCCGCAACCGCCGGATCTTCAACGACCGCGTCGGTCTGGCGGCGGGGCGCAGCATGAAGCCGTTCCTGCTGCAGACCTACCGGCGCGACATGGGCGGTGGCAATTTCGCCCTGATGAAAGACGTTTCCGCCCCCATCATGGTCCGCGGCCGGCACTGGGGCGGCCTGCGCATCGCCTACAAGGTGTAGAGGGCCAGGGGCCGCCAGGGAAGGATCGGCCCCCGGCCGGGTGATCCGGCGGTCTTTCGATCAGGGCAGGGGTTCCAGTTCCTTCTCTTGCCGGATCGGCTCGTCTTCATGCCGTTCCACCGCGGGTTTCCGTGCGGCCGCGTCGGCCGGTGCGGACGCCGCCGGGCTCCGCGTTGGCGGCTCCTCCGCCGTCTGCCGCTGCCGACGGGACCAGTAGGTCCAACGATCGCTGCTGTGACACATGCCTGCCTCCTTGGCTGGTTTGGAAATCAACAGCCGTGTCGGGCAAACGGTGTGTGACGCACGCACCGGTCATCCGGACACCTGCGGAAGTGTGGCCGGAGCGAACGCGGAAGCGGACTTGCAGGAAGCCGGCCTATGTCTGCCGCGACGATCGGACGAAGGCGGCGAAGCCCTGCAGGAAGGAGCGCAACTGCTCTTCGACCTTCGGGTCCGAGATGGAGCCGTCCTTGCCGAGAACGGTGTTCGCCCGCGACACCAGCAGGCGGCCCTCGCTCCACAGTTCGGTGCCGAGCGTGCGCAGGACCGGCAGCCAGGCGTTCTGGCTGAGGATGGTGCCGAAGCCGCCGGGCGAGGCGCCCATCAGCGCGACGGGCTTCTTGCTGAAGACCCGCGGGATGTCGGCCGACGGCCGGGACAGCCAATCGATGGCGTTCTTGAACACGCCGGGGATCGAGTTGTTGTACTCCGGCGTGACCAGCAGCAGCCCGTCGGCGGCGGCGATGGCCTCCTTCAACGCCGCCACCGGCTGCGGGATCCCCTCGGCCTCAAGGTCGCCGTCGTAGAGCGGGATGCCGCGGATGCTGCCGATGGTCAGCGTCACGCCGTCCGGCATGGCCCCGGCGGCGGCCTTGAGCAAGGCGGTGTTGAACGAACCCCGGCGGAGACTGCCGGACAATCCGATCAGCGCGGTCATATGGTCCTCCCCCGGTGAAGCCGTTCACCGATGGCAATATGGCTGCGCCCGCGCATTCGTCAAACGTGGCCCACTCCGCCCCAGGAGGGAGTGGCCGGCGCGGTTCGGCCCGCCATCTTGATTCCGTGATCCCGTCGGATCCCCGGAGAGGAGGTGCTGCATGTGGCCGGACATTCCCTACCAGCCGTGGCGCGAGACCTGCACGGCCTTGCACCTCTGCACGCAGATCGCCGGCAAGTACCGTCTGGCGCGCACGCCCTGGGTGAACCACTCCTGGCACGCCACGCTGTATGTGAACGGGCGCGGGCTCACGACGGGGCTGGTTCCCGACGGGCCGGGCGGGATCGAAATCGCCTTCGATCTCATCGATCACGCGGTGGTCGGCTGGGCCACGGACGGCCGGTCGGGCCGTTTCAGCCTCGGCCCCACGACGGTCGCCGCCTTCCACGCGCGCTTCCTTGAGCTTGTCGCATGGCTTGGGGGCACGCCCCGGCTGCACGACTGCCCGAACGAGGTGCCCGCCCCCGTGCCCTTCGCCGAGGACCACGCCGAGCGCCCCTACGATGCGGACGCCGTGCGCCGCTTCTTCGGAGCCCTGGTCATGGCCGACGGCGTGCTGAAGCGGTTCCGCACCGCCTATCTGGGCAAGGCGAGCCCGGTGCATTTCTTCTGGGGCAGCTTCGACCTGGCGGTCACGCGCTTCTCGGGCGCCTCGGCCCCCCTTCATCCCGGCGGAATTCCGGGCCTGCCGGACAACGTCACCCGCGAAGCCTACAGCCACGAGGTGTCCTCGGCCGGCTTCTGGCCGGGCGGCGGGCTGATCGACCATCCCGCCTTCTACTCCTACGCCTATCCTGCACCCGAGGGCTTCGCCGAGGCTCCGGTGGAACCGGAGGCCGCGCGCTTCAATCGTGACCTCGGCGAATTCCTGCTGCCCTACGATGCCGTGCGCCAAGCGGCCGACCCGGAGGCTGCGTTGATGGCGTTCCTGGAGAGCACCTACCGGGCGGCGGCCGAGCTTGGCGGCTGGGAGCGCCGGCGTCTCGAATGTCCACGCGGAGAAGCGCGCCGGCCGCGCCCGCTGTGACGGTCCGCCCCATACCCCAGTTCTCGGTGTGGTGAATCAAGAAAACCGTAAAATATTATAAGGCATGCATTTGTATGTGTAATGTAAAAACATACAAATGCATGCGCTGTACTCGGTTAAATCCCATAAATTTTATGAGGAGATATTGACATCATTTTAATACATCCATAGCATCTCCCGGAAATAATTCATCGTATGGGGGATCTATGAGGGTGCTTGCCTTCTTTGAAGCCGTCGCCGTCGCGGCTCTGAGATTCCTTGCCATGGCTGCTCCGTTGCTTCTGCTGCCGGTGTCCGCGGCGGAGGCCGCCGTTCTCACCTCCTACGTGGTGTGGAGCGGCGGGGGCGGGCAGCCGGTCGCCGTGGCCCGCTTCATCCTCGACGGCGCCGGCGGCGTCTGCCCGCAGGCGGCCGGTAACGGCGCCGGCGCCGTGGTTGCGCGCGTCAATCCCCATCCGGAGACCTTCCCGGTGACCGTCTGCGAAGCCCTGGC
>JAEYOB010000790.1 GCA_023412175.1 Pseudomonadota bacterium
CATTCGCACATGGCCGCGGCGGAAGGCGCCGGGCCCAGAAGGACGACGCATGTTCGACAAATACTTCCGCAAGGAAATCGCCTGGGGCGGCCAGCTCCTGGTCCTCGAGACCGGCAAGGTCGCCCGCCAGGCCGACGGCGCCGTCCTCGTCACCTACGGCGAGACCACCGTGCTCTGCACCGCCGTGGGCGCCAAGGCGCCGCAGCCCGGCGTCGATTTCTTCCCGCAGACGGTCAACTACCAGGAAAAGACCTTCGCGGCCGGCAAGATCCCCGGCGGCTTCTTCAAGCGCGAGGGGCGTCCGACCGAGAAGGAGACGCTCGTCAGCCGCCTGATCGACCGTCCGATCCGTCCGCTGTTCGCCGATGGCTACCGCAATGAGACCCAGGTCGTCGCCACCGTGCTCAGCCACGACCTGGAGAACGATCCGGACATCGTCGCCATGGTCGGCGCCTCCGCCGCGCTGACGATCTCCGGCATTCCGTTCCTGGGCCCGATCGGCGCCGCCCGCGTCGCCTACATCGACGGCCAGTACGTGCTGAACCCGACGCAGGACCAGGTGTCCGGCTCCGACCTCGACCTCGTGGTCGCCGGCACCACCGAAGGCGTGCTGATGGTCGAGTCGGAAGCCAAGGAGCTGACCGAGGAGGTCATGCTCGGCGCCGTCATGTTCGGCCACAAGAACTTCCAGCCGGTCATCCAGGCCATCATCGAGCTGGCCGAGATGTGCGCCAAGGAGCCGTGGGACATCCCGGCCCCGGCCTACGACCGCGCCGCCCTGAAGGCCCGCATTTCCGACCTCGTCCGCGCCGACGTGGAGGCCGCCTACACCGAGACGGTCAAGCAGGTCCGCTACGAGAAGATCGGCGCCGCCAAGGCCAAGGCCGTCGAGGCGCTGGTCGCCGAAGGCGTCGAGGGCTCGCACATCTCCGCCGAGTTCAAGGAGCTGGAGGCCGACATCCTGCGCGGCTCGGTCATCAAGACCGGCAAGCGCATCGACGGCCGCGACACCAAGACGGTCCGCCCGATCGTCTCGGAGGTCGGCGTGCTGCCGCGCGCCCACGGCTCGGCGCTGTTCACCCGCGGCGAGACCCAGGCGCTGGTGGTCACCACGCTGGGCACCAGCCAGGACGAGCAGATCATCGACGCGCTCGAAGGCGAGTACCGCGAGCACTTCATGCTGCACTACAACTTCCCCCCGTACTCGGTGGGTGTAGCCGGCCGCATGGGCTCGCCGGGCCGCCGCGAGATCGGCCACGGCAAGCTGGCGTGGCGCGCCATCCGTCCGCTGCTGCCGAGCAAGGAGAAGTTCCCCTACACCATCCGCGTGGTGTCGGAGATCACCGAGTCGAACGGCTCCTCCTCGATGGCGACGGTGTGCGGCACCTCGCTGTCGCTGATGGATTCCGGCGCGCCCCTGGAGCGTCCGGTGGCCGGCATCGCCATGGGCCTCATCAAGGAGGACGAGGGCGTCGCCATCCTGTCGGACATCCTGGGTGACGAGGACCACCTCGGCGACATGGACTTCAAGGTGGCCGGCACCGAGCGTGGCGTCACCGCCCTGCAGATGGACATCAAGATCACCTCGATCACCGAGGAGATCATGAAGGTTGCCCTGGCCCAGGCCAAGGACGGCCGCATCCACATCCTCGGCGAGATGGCGAAGGCCATCGGCGGGGCGCGCGAGGCGGTCAACCAGAACGCGCCGCGCATCACCGTGATCAACATCCCGAAGGAGAAGATCCGCGACGTGATCGGCTCCGGCGGCAAGGTGATCCGCGAGATCGTCGAGCAGACCGGCGCCAAGATCGACATCGAGGACGACGGCACCGTCAAGGTGGCCGCGGTCGATTCGAAGGCGGCGCAGGCGGCCATCGACTGGATCAAGGGCATCGTCGCCGAGCCGGAGATGAACGTGGTCTACACCGGCAAGGTCGTGAAGGTCGTCGATTTCGGCGCCTTCGTGAACTTCCTGGGCTCGCGCGACGGTCTGGTGCACATCTCCGAGCTGGCGCCGCAGCGCGTCGCCAAGGTCTCGGACGTGGTGAACCAGGGCGACGAGGTGAAGGTCAAGGTCATCGGCTTCGACGACCGCGGCAAGGTCAAGCTGTCGATGAAGCAGGTGGATCAGGCCACCGGCGAGGACATCTCGAAGAAGGACAAGCCGGCCGAGGGTGGCGAGACCGCCGCTCCGGAAGGCGAGCCCCGCGAGGACCGTCCGCGCCGCGACCGCCGTCCGCGTGGCGACGCCGCGCAGTAACGCACGCCGTTACGGTGGGTTGGGGAAGGGGCGCCGCGAGGCGCCCTTTCTCTTTTCTCACCCGTGCCCCCGCCCTAACCCTCCCCCGTGCAGGGGAGGGAACTTCGCCGCTTGTCTCCCTCCCCTGCGCAGCGGGGAGGGTAGGGGCAAGTGTCGCCCCTACAACCGCTCCGCCGAAAACGTGTCGCACGCATCCAGCCGGCCGCTTTCCAGGCCGCGCTTGAACCAGCGCACGCGCTGGTCGCTGCTGCCGTGGGTGAAGCTGTCCGGGGCGACGCGGCCGCGCGACTGCTGTTGCAGGCGGTCGTCGCCGATGGCGCTGGCGGCGTTCAGCGCCTCGTCCACGTCGCCGGTCTCCAGGATGCCGCGGCGTTGCGCGGCGTTGCCCCACAGGCCGGCGAAGCAGTCCGCCTGAAGCTCCAGCCGCACCGACAGCCCATTGGCGTCCGCTTTGGAAACGCGCTGCTGCGCCTCGCTGACCTTCTGCGAGATGCCCAGCAGCGTCTGCACGTGGTGGCCGACCTCGTGCGCGATGACGTAGGCCTGGGCGAAATCGCCGGGCGCGCGGAAGCGGTCGCGCAGGTCGCGGTAGAAGCTGAGGTCGATGTAGACCTTGCGGTCGAGCGGGCAGTAGACCGGCCCCATCGCCGACTGCGCCATGCCGCAGGCCGAGTCCACCCCGCCGGAGAACAGCACGAGGCTCGGTTCCTGATAGGTGCGGCCCAATTGCTGGAACTGGCCGTGCCACGTGTCCTCGGTGTCGGCCAGCACCACGGAGACGAAGCTCTTCAGTTCGTCGTAGGCGCTGGAGTGCGGGGCGCGCTGCATGGTGGTGGTGGTCGGCCGGTTATCGTAGGTCGGGTCGCCGCCGCCCAGCAGCGCCAGCGGGTCGAGGCCCAGCACCCACGAAATGAGCAGCAGCGCCACCAGTCCGCCGAGCCCCAAGCCGCCGCGCCCGATGGGGATCGGGATGCCCATGCGGCGACCGCCGAACCCGCCGCCGCCGACTCCCTCGCCGCGCCGGTCCTCGACGTTCTCGCTCTCACGCCCGTTCTGCCACCGCATCCCGACCTCCTGCGTCGATGGTAAGGAGAACCAACGGGAGCGGGGCGGTGTTCCCTCCGCATCGGATCCGTTCGGCGGCTGGTTGCGTATACCGGTGATCGCAGCGAGGAGACCCATGACCGAAACCGCTCATACGACGCGCGGCCGCCCGACCGCCGGCCCGGTGCGCTGGTGGCACGCCGTGCTGTTCTGGATGCTGGTGAACGCCCCGAGCCTGCTGACCCGCGATACCAGCATTCCCTTCGACGGCTATGTGGTTGCGCCGTTGCAGCCGCCAGCCTGGGTGTTCCCGGTGGTGTGGTTCATCCTCAACGTCTTTCAGCTCTGGGGTGACGTGCGGCTGCTGAACCGGCGGGAAGGGATCCGTCATTGGACGGCGCTGGTGCTGCTGCAAGCCGCGCTGTGGGTGATCTTCGCCACCTTCACCACCGTTTACTTCACCCTCGGCAGCCCGATCCTGGCCGCTGTGTGGACCATCGCCTTCTTCGTGCTGGCGTCCCTGAGCATCGCCCTGGTGTGGCACGACGACCGCGCCGTCGCGCTGAGCTGGGTGCCGCTGATCCTGTGGAGCGGATTTGCCTCGGCCGTCGCCGTGCAGCAGGCGCTGCTCAATCCGGATCGGGTGTTTGGCGGCGTTTAGACCCTATGTTCGCGGCCTGAAAGGAGTGGCGGCCCGCCCTGCGACATGCCCCAATCGAGGGTTGCGCCGGACTGGCCGGCGC
>JAEYOB010000256.1 GCA_023412175.1 Pseudomonadota bacterium
ACCCCACCCCGGCGGCCAGATGGCGCGCGGCGGATCCATAGGGCTGCTCGGTACCAGAGACGCCATGGACACGCCGTTCAGCACGGTCAATTACACGTCCGAGCTGATCGAGAACCAGCAGGCGCGGACGGCGGCCGATACGCTGATCAACGACGCTTCGGTGCGCCTCACGACGGGCAGCAACGGGTTCGACGACACGTTCCAGATCCGCGGTTTCTCCGTTCCCTCCGGCGATGTCGGCTTCAACGGCATGTACGGTCTGGTTTCCTCCAACCGCGTGCCCGCGCAGATCATCGAGCGCATCGAGCTGCTCAAGGGCCCCGGCGCACTCATCAACGGCATCGCCCCCGGCGGCAGCATCGGCGGCGGCATCAACATCACCAGCAAGCGCGCCGGCGATGTGCCCTTCACGCGTCTGACCACACTTTATCAGAGCAATTCCAACTTCGGTCTCCATGTGGACACCGGGCGCCGCTTCGGAGAGGACAAGGCCTGGGGCGTCCGCTTCAACGGCCTGCTGCGCGGCGGCGAAGCCTCCATCGACGACGGCAACGTGCGGACCGGCCTCGGCGCGCTGGCGGTGGACTATCGGGGGAACGCCTGCGCTGGTCGCTCGACGCCATTGCTCAGCGCGACGATACGGACAATTTCCGTCCGCAGATCAGCATCCTTTCCACCACCACGGCCATCCCGGCGCCTCCCGACGCCCGCAGCAACTGGTATCCGGACACGACGCTCCTCCAGAAGGACAAGACCGTCGCCTCCAACATCGAGTTCGACCTGACGGATTCGCTGACCGCCTATGCGGGCATCGGTTATCGGGATGGCTCGAACGACCAGATCTTCCCGGTTTCCGGCCCCGCCGTCGACGCGCTGGGCAACTTCACGGTCCGCAATTCCTACTACGACTCCTACAGCGAGACGGTCAGCGGCACCGCCGGCGCGCGCTGGCGCTTCGAGACGGGACCCGTCCGCCACACGCTCAACGTCGGCTATACGGGCTTCCAGCGGGAGGAAGGCAACGCCTACATTCAATCGGCGGGCTCGATCCGGTCGAACATCTACAATCCCTCGCCGCTTCCCGTCATCACGGCCCCGCGCACCGATCCGCAGAAGGCGGTCGAGACAACGCTCACCAGCTTCGCGGTGGCCGACACGCTGTCGTTCATCGATGACCGCGTGCTGCTGACCCTGGGCGTGCGCGACCAGACCGTCGAACTGAAACGCTACAACACGGCCACCGGCGCGCAGACGAGCAAGTACAAAGCCAGCGCGACGACGCCCCTCGCCGGCCTTGTCGTCAAGCCCCTGGAGCATGTCTCGGTGTACGCGAACTACGCCGAGGGCCTCACGACCGGCACCATCGTGGGTCCGGGCTATGCCAACACCGGCGCGGTGCTCGCTCCGTACAAGTCGAAGCAGTACGAAGCCGGCGTCAAGGTCGACTGGGGCGCCATCACGACGACCGCGGCGGTCTTCCAGCTGTCGAAGCCGAACTCGATCCGCACGGCATCCAACGAGTTGGCCTATGACGGCGAACAGCGCAACCGCGGCCTGGAACTGTCTGTCTATGGCGAGCTTCTGCCCGGCCTGCGCGGCATGGCCAGCGCGTCCTTCCTGAACCCGGAGCTGACGCACACGGCCGTTGCGTCGGAACAGGGCAATGATGCCGCCGGCGTGCCGGACAGGACCTTCTCCGCCGGCCTCGACTGGGACACGCCGTGGGTTCCCGGCCTCGCCCTCAACGGACGCGTGATCCACACCTCGGGCTCGTACCTGACCAACGCCAATACCCTGCGCTTCGACGGGTGGACCCGTTTCGACATCGGCGCCCGCTACGAAACCGCGGTGGCGGGCAACACCCTCGTGCTGCGCGCCAACGTCGAGAACCTCTTCGACAAGAACTACTGGCTCACGACCGGCACCTACGTGGCCGTCGGCGCACCGCGCACCGTGCTGCTGTCCGCCTCGATGGACTTCTGATCCCTCACATCCTCCTGGATTTGCCATGAACAAGCTTTCCATCACCATCGTTGCGGCGCTGGCCTTCGCCGCGCCCGCGCAGGCCCACCAGATCTGGATCGAGCAGCCCGGCACCGGGAACGCGACGATCCGCTTCGGAGAATTCGGCGAGAACCTTCGCGAAGCGTCGCCCGGCCTGCTCGACAAGTTCGTCAAGCCGGCCGGCACGCTTCTCTCCGCCAAGGGCGAGCAGAAGTCCGACGCCGCCAAGGCCGCGGACGGCTTCACGCTCCCCTTCAAGGCCGCAAGCGGCGAGAGCATCGTCGCCGAGGACGCGCAGTACCCGCTCTACACCTGGAAGCAGGGTGACAAGGACACCACCAACTGGTTCCACCCCGCCGCGCGCCTGATCACCGGCTTTGCCGAGCAGCAGCCCAAGCTCGTGCTGGACCTGGTGCCGGCCGGCCAGCCCGGGCGGTACAAGCTCTTCTTCAAGGGCCAGCCCAAGGCAAAGACCAAGGTGACGCTGGTGACGCAATCCGGCTGGTCCAAGGAAGCTCAGACCAACGAGCAGGGCCTCGTGGAGTTCGACATGCCTTGGAAGGGCACCTACGTGGCCGAAGTCAGCGTCAATGAACGCACTCCCGGCGAGCGCCCGGGCGCGAACGGTCCCGAGAAGTATGACGCCGTGAGCTATGTCACGACGGCGACCTACGTTCATGGCGACGGCCTGGCGCCGGTTCCCGCGGGACCGGCGGCACCTCCCAACAAATGAACCCTGTGGTGGAGCGGCTCCGCAACGCCGGCCCGCTTTTCTCGCGCATCGTGGCTGCGCTGTTCGGGGGCTACGCGCTGGCTTCCCTCGGCAGCGTGGCCGCGCTGGCACTTCCCATGAGCAAGCCGCAGGCCGTGCTCACCGGCATGCTGGCGAGTTTCGCGATCTACGCCGGTGCCGTGGTCTGGGTCTTCGCGGTGCGCAGCGCCCTGCGTGCCTGGGCGGGCCTGCTTATGGTGGCCGCGCCGCTGCTGGCGGCGGCGTGGTCCGTCTGGTGACAAGGAGCGCCGCGTGACGATGAACCACGAGCCGCGTCCTGCCGGACGCGGCATCCGCCAGAGCATGTCCGACCTGCACACGTGGGTTGGCCTGCTGCTCGGCTGGATCCTCTACGCCATGTTCCTCACCGGGACGGTGGCCTATTTCAAGGACGAGCTGTCGCAATGGATGCGTCCCGAGCTGGCGCATCAGGTCCAGGTGCCCGACCAGGCCGTGGTGGCCCAGCGCATCGCCGACGAGCTCGGCAACGTCGCGCCCGGCAGCCCTCAATGGAGCATGCGTCTGCCGGACGCGCGCAACAACAGCGTCTACGCCTTCTGGCGCACCTCTCCGGGCTCTCCGGGCCAGCGTGGATTCGGTGAAGCCAACTTCGATCCCGACACCGGCCGGAAGGTGACCTCGCGCGACACGCTGGGCGGCGACTTCTTCTACCGATTCCACTTCCAGTTCCACTACATGCCGGTGGTGTGGGGGCGGTGGATCGCGGGCGTTGCGGCCATGTTCATGCTCGTGGCCATCGTCAGCGGCGTCATCACGCACAAGAAGATCTTCACCGACTTCTTCACCTTCCGCTGGGGCAAGGGACAGCGCTCATGGCTCGACGCGCACAACGCGCTGTCGGTCTTCGGTTTGCCGTTCCATGCCATGATCACCTACTCCGGCCTGGTCACGCTGATGGCGCTGTACATGCCATGGGGCGAACAGGCGGCGATCAGGACGGCGGCCGAGCGCCAGCAACTCGCGGCCGAACTCAGCGCCTTCATCCAGCCGGGCAAGCCCAGCGGGCAGATGATGCCGCTCGCCTCGGTCGAGGAGATGGTGCGGCAGGCCCAGGAACGCTGGGGCCGCGACAACGTCGGCCGTGTCACCGTCACCCATCCCGGCGATGGGGCGGCGCGGGTGGCCGTGGCGCGCGGGGAGGCCGGCCGCGTCTCCATGAGCCCGCAGTACATGGAGTTCGAAGGCACCACCGGTAAGCTTCTGTCGGTCCATGAGGGCGTGGGGGCCGCGGCCGAGACGCGCGGCGTGCTCTATGCACTGCACCTCGGACGCTTCAGCGACACCGTGACGCGCTGGCTGTATTTTCTCGTCAGCCTCGCCGGCACGGCCATGGTGGGCACGGGTCTGGTGATGTGGACCGTGAAGCGGCGGCAGAACCTGCCCGATCCGGATCGACCCCATGTCGGCTTCCACCTCGTGGAGCGGCTGAACATCGCGAGCATCGCCGGCCTGTCGATCGCCATGACGGCGTTCCTGTGGGCCAACCGCCTGCTGCCGCAGGGGCTGGCGGACCGCGCCAACTGGGAGATCCATGCGTTCTTCATCGTCTGGGCGCTGGCGCTGGTGCATGCCGTGCTGCGTCCGGCCAGGAAGGCCTGGATCGAGCAGCTGTGGACGGCGGTCGCGCTGCTGGCTCTGCTGCCCGTCCTCAACGCGGTCACGACGCAACGGCCGCCGTGGCACAGCCTGGCCAAGGGCGACTGGGTGTTCGCCGGCACGGACCTGATGTGCTGGGGGCTGGCTGCGCTCCATGCGGCGTTGGCGATGAGAACAGCCCGGCACCGGCCCAGGATTCGCTCCGTGCGTGAACGCGCCCGGGAGCCGGTGACCAGCGGCGCGGTGCGCGGAGGAGGAGCATGAGCCATCTACCACCCTTCGTGCTGTGCCTGGCGGGCTTCGCCGCGCTGGCGTTCGCGATGGATCGCCCCCAGCATAATCTCATCGGGCGGTCCCTGGCGGAATCCACCACGCGCGCCCTGCGCATCGCCGGTGCCTGCGCTCTGCTGCTGGCGCTGGCCGCCCTCGTCGCGTGGCGAGGCTGGGGTCTCGGCCTCGTGATGTTCAGCGGCCACACCAGCCTGGCTGCCGGCATCGTGCACTGCGCGCTCATCGGCTTTGCAAGGGGATACATGCGCTTGCCCGGACACCGGTAGCTTATCGTCAATCGGCGGTCCCGGCACCTCCCCCACCGGAGTGGCGTGGCCGGCACGCTTTGGTCTAAGCTGGAGCGACCCCGGCTCATTTGGACACGCCCCTACATGCGCACCACGCACACCGGAAGCGGCTCGCAGCGCAACCCTCTCACCGTCGCGCTGCTGACGGCGGCGCTCGCGGTGCTGGTGCTCGGCGGCTGCCAGACCACCAAGGAGTCCACCGAGACGGGAGCCGCCAACGCCGCCAGCTACGACGCGCTGATGCGCATCGCCGACACCACGCGCAGCCAGGGCGACCTCTACACCGCGTCCACGCTCTACCGGCGGGCGCACGCCGCCAACGCCAAGCGCATCGAGCCGCTGGTCGCGCTCGGCGGCGTGCTGACCGACATGGGCAGCCCGCGCGAAGCGCTGGATCCCTGGCGCCAGGCGCTGGCGCGCGATTCCGGCAACGTCGCGGCCCTGCGCGGCTACGGCCGGGCGCTGCTGGCGCTCGACCAGCCGGAGGAGGCGGCACGCCAGTACGCCGCGGCGCTCGCCGCCAGCCCGAAGGACACCGCCGCGCTGAACGGCCTGGGCGTGGCGAAGGACATGATGGGCGATCACGCCGGCGCGCAGGCGCAGTTCCACGCCGCCCTCGCGCTGGCGCCCGACGACGCGGTGACGCTGAACAACCTGGGCTTTTCGCTGGTGCTGGCCGGCAACCCGGCGGAGGCGATCCGCATCCTGGAGCCGCTGGCGCGCTCCGCCACCGCCGGTGCCGTCGAACGGCAGAACCTGGCGCTCGCCTACGGCATCGCCGGCCGCGACCAGGACGCCGCCCGCATGGCCCGCCTCGACCTTGCCGAGGAGGCGGTGCAACGCAACCTCGCCTACTACCGGCAGGCGCGCGACGCCGCGGCCGTGCCGGCGCAACTGGCCATGGTGCCCGAGCGGGCGCCGCCGCCGTTGGCCGTCGAGACGCGCCAGCCGCCTCCTGCGCTTCCGCCCGCCCCAAATCAGTTCGTCACGGCACGTCCGGCGCCCGCCTCGCCACCCACCGCCGACGGCGTCCGCATCGACCTCGCCTCGTTCCCCAGCGAAGCGCGGGCTCGCGAGGAATGGCAATGGCTGGCGAAGAAGCACGGAACGCTCTTCGCCGGGCGCGAGCCGGTCTTCGTGACCCAGGCCCGTGCCTCTGACGGCAAGCCGCTGGTCCATGTGCGGGTCGCTTTCCCCGACAAGGCCGAGGCCGAGCGCGTCTGCGCGGCGCTGCGCTCCCCGAAACAGGGGTGCGTTGTGCTGAGGCCCCCCAACACGCCACAAGGCTGACCGACCGGACAAAGGTGCAGCGCTGCCCCGCATAGCACCAAAGAGTCCGAAACCACCGTTCGCTGTATTCCCGAAGCATCCGGCCGCGGAAATCCGTGGATTCCGGCTGCTCGGTCGTGTTCGGGCGCCGATCTCAAGGGATTAGTCTCTACCTCCTCCTTGGAGTGATATCCGTCCGCCGATTTGTTTCCTTGGCGAATTTGTCTCATCTTTTGTCTATCGAGAACACAGCGGCACATTAAGCCGAACGGTCCGGAGTGGTCTCGACTGTCTTTTCTTCCCTCAAAATAGCAAAGGTGAATGGACATGAAGACTAAGTTCCTTGCGCGTGTGGCGCTCGTCCCGGGTCTGCGTTCGGTGGTCCGCACCCTGTCCGATCGGCGTGGCGTGACGGCGCTGGAGTACGGCCTCGTGGCCGCGCTGGCCGCGGTGGCAATCATCACGGCGATGAACAGCTTCAGCGGCGGCCTGACCGGCACGTTCACGGCCATCAACACCAAGCTCACCGCCGAGGCCGGGAAGATCAAGTAAACCGACCTTTCTCCCTCGAACCGGAAAAGGCGGACAGACATGAGGGCGAGCATCTTCGCATGCGCGGGGCGCATTCCGGGCCTGGGCCCGGTGGTGCGCACCCTGTTCGACCGGCGCGGCGTGACGGCACTGGAGTACGGTCTGGTGGCCGCGTTGGCAGCGGTGGCGATCATCACGGCGACAGCGTCCTTCGGCACCAGCCTGGACAGCGTCTTCTCAGCGCTCGGCACCAAGCTGACCAGCACGTCCGAGGGCATCAAGTAGGGAAGAGGACGGCCAAACGGAACGCGGAAACGGAGCCTCGCCATGACCCCCGCCGACGCGATCCTGCTGGCCGTCACCCCCCTCTATCTCGGCGCGGCGTGTTGCGACCTCGCCTCCCGCATCATTCCCAACAGCGTACCGGCCGCCCTGCTGGCAGTGGGGATCGGCGCCGCGGCCCTGGCGGACGCGGGTACGCTGTGGACC
>JAEYOB010000016.1 GCA_023412175.1 Pseudomonadota bacterium
GGATGTTGACCGGGATCGCCGCTCCGGGCGTGCCGAGGTCCCCTTCCCTTGCATGACCCAGGATGATGTAGACGGTCGGAGCATCCGCCTGGTCGCGATAGTGGGGCGCCATCTCGCCTCTCCTCACATCTGGCCGCCGGGCGGGCTTCCTCGGCCACATCCGCGCTTGACGCGCCGTGACGCCATCCATATAGTCCGGCCACTTCAGACCAGGGCCGGCAGCAGGCGGACGCACGCCTGGACGCGGCCCTGCATGAATCTCGATATAGCCGAACCCGAGCTTTTTCGGACGGCGTTCGACCGATCAGCCCGCAGCGAGGCGGAGACGCTTCGAAGGCGGGCTTTTGCATCGTCCGGATCCGGGTTCTCCGGGCCGGGCGAACCACACATGTAAGGAATCGAAGGGCTGATATGCCGACGATCAACCAGTTGATCCGTAAGCCGCGCGAGCCGCTCGCCGCGCGCAACAAGGTCCCGGCGCTGGAGGCGTGCCCGCAGAAGCGCGGCGTCTGCACCCGCGTCTATACCACGACGCCGAAGAAGCCGAACTCGGCCCTTCGTAAGGTCGCGCGCGTGCGCCTGACCAATGGCTTCGAGGTGACCTCGTACATCCCGGGTGAAGGCCACAACCTTCAGGAGCACTCGGTTGTCATGATCCGCGGCGGCCGCGTCAAGGACCTGCCCGGCGTGCGCTACCACATCATCCGCGGCACGCTCGATACCCAGGGCGTGAAGGACCGTAAGCAGCGTCGTTCGAAGTACGGCGCGAAGCGTCCGAAGTAAGGAGAATTCACGATGTCCCGTCGTCGTCGCGCCGACAAGCGTGAGGTCCTGCCGGACGCCAAGTATGGCGACCGCGTCCTGACCAAGTTCATGAACTGCCTGATGTTCGATGGCAAGAAGTCCGCCGCCGAGCAGATCGTCTACGGTGCGCTGGAGCGCATCGAAGGCAAGGCGAAGGCCGATCCCGTGCAGGTGTTCCATGATGCCCTCGGCAACGTGAAGCCGCACCTGGAAGTGCGTTCCCGCCGCGTCGGCGGTGCCACCTACCAGGTTCCGGTCGAGGTCCGCTCGGAGCGCGCCCAGGCCCTGGCCATCCGCTGGCTGATCAACGCCGCCCGCGCCCGCTCGGAAAACACCATGACCGAGCGCCTGTCCGGCGAGCTGCTGGACGCGGCCAACCAGCGTGGCACCGCGGTCAAGAAGCGTGAGGACACGCATCGTATGGCCGAGGCCAACAAGGCGTTCTCGCACTACCGTTGGTAAGGTGATCCGAGGCGGAGCCCTGTTCGTCATGCCCCGTTCGCACCCCCTGGACCGCTATCGCAATATCGGCATCATGGCGCACATCGATGCCGGTAAGACCACGACCACGGAACGCATTCTGTACTACACCGGGAAGTCGTACAAACTCGGTGAGGTGCACGAAGGCACCGCGGTCATGGACTGGATGGAGCAGGAGCAGGAGCGGGGTATTACGATCACCTCCGCCGCGACCACCTGTTTTTGGCAAGACCACCGCATCAACATCATCGATACGCCGGGCCACGTAGACTTCACCATCGAAGTCGAACGGTCCCTGCGTGTCCTTGACGGTGCGGTGGCGGTGTTCGACTCCGTTGCCGGCGTCGAGCCCCAGTCGGAGACCGTGTGGCGGCAGGCGGACAAGTACCGCGTGCCCCGCATGTGCTTCGTCAACAAGATGGACCGCATCGGCGCCGACTTCTTCCGTTGCGTCGACATGATGGTCGAACGGCTGGGCGCCACCCCGCTGGTGCTGCAGCTGCCGATCGGGTCCGAGACCGGGTTCGTCGGCCTCGTCGATCTGGTCGAGAACCGCGCCATCGTCTGGAAGGACGAGACACTGGGCGCCGAGTTCCACTACACCGACATTCCCGAGTCCCTGAAGGACCAGGCTGCCCGCTACCGCGACCGGCTCGTCGAGCTGGCGGTCGAGGTGGACGACGCCGCCACCGAGCGCTACCTGGAGACCGGCGAGGCGCCCGACGCGGCGACTCTCAGGCGCTTGATCCGCAAAGGGACCATCGACTTCCGGTTCGTGCCGGTCCTGTGCGGCTCGGCCTTCAAGAACAAGGGCATCCAGCCGATGCTGGACGCCGTCGTCGATTTCCTGCCCAGCCCGCTCGACATCGACCACATGCGCGGCCACGCGCCGGACGGTGCTGAGGCCGTGCGCGCCACCGACGATTCGGCGCCCTTCTCGGCGCTGGCGTTCAAGATCATGAACGATCCGTTCGTCGGGTCGCTGACTTTCGCCCGCATCTATTCCGGCACGGTCGAGAGCGGTTCCTACCTCCTCAACGCCGTCAAAGGCGAGCGCGAGCGCATCGGGCGCATGCTGCAGATGCACGCCAATTCGCGCGAGGAGATCAAGGAAGCCCACGCCGGCGACATCGTCGCCTTCGCCTCGCTGAAGGCCACCACCACCGGCGACACGCTCTGCGATCCGGCCCATCCCATCGTGCTGGAGCGCATGGAGTTCCCCGAACCGGTCATCGAGGTGGCGGTGGAGCCCCGGTCGAAGGCCGACCAGGAGAAGATGGGCGTCGCGCTGGCCCGGCTGGCGCAGGAGGATCCGTCCTTCCGCGTGTCGGTCGACCACGAGACCGGCCAGACGATCATCAAGGGCATGGGCGAACTCCATCTCGAGATCATCGTCGACCGCATGAAGCGCGAGTACAAGGTGGAGGCCGACGTCGGCGCGCCGCAGGTGGCGTACCGCGAGACCATCACCCAGGCCGCCGAGGTCGATTACACCCACAAGAAGCAGACCGGCGGCACCGGGCAGTTCGCCCGCGTCAAGCTGGCCTTCTCGCCGCTGGCGCGCGGCGAGGGCTTCCGGTTCGAGAACAGGATCGTCGGCGGCGCCGTGCCGCGGGAGTACGTCCCCGGTGTCCAGAAGGGCCTGGAGCTGGCCAAGGAGGCTGGGATCCTCCTCGGCTTCCCCACCATCGACTTCAAGGCCGAACTGGTGGACGGTGCCTTCCACGACGTCGACTCGTCGGTGCTCGCCTTCGAGATCGCGACCCGCGCCGCCTTCCGCGAAGGCGTCGCCAAGGCCGGCCCGGCGCTGCTGGAGCCGATCATGAAGGTCGAGGTGGTGACGCCCGAGGATTACATGGGCGACGTCATCGGCGACCTGAACAGCCGCCGCGGCCAGATCAGCGGCATGGACCAGCGCGGCAACGCGCGTGCCATCACCGCCATGGTGCCGCTGGCCAACATGTTCGGGTACGTCAATACCCTGCGCTCGATGAGCCAGGGGCGTGCCCAGTACACCATGCACTTCGACCACTACGAACCGGTGCCGCAGGCCATCGCCGACGAAATCCGCGCGAAGATGGCTTGATCAGCCGCTAGGATAAAACACGGAGACTCAACCATGGCTAAGGCCAAATTCGAGCGGAACAAGCCGCACTGCAACATCGGCACGATCGGCCACGTCGACCACGGCAAGACGTCGCTGACGGCGGCCATCACGAAGGTTCTGGCCGAGAGCGGCGGTGCGACGTTCACCGCCTACGACCAGATCG
>JAEYOB010000095.1 GCA_023412175.1 Pseudomonadota bacterium
GCCCAGGCGGTGGCGGACCGCGATGGCCAGCAGCGGCAGCGACTCCACGAAGACCCGGCGCGCGTGCCGGCGCGGGTTCTGCGCCAGCCGGTACAGCCATTCCAGGCCCAGGCGCCGGAACGGACCCGGCGCGCGCGCCACCATGCCGGTGGCGAAATGCAGCGAACTGCCGATGCACAGCCCGACGCCGGTGGCCTGCCCGGTCCGCGCGACGGTCGCGGCCAGATCCTCCGACTGCGGCGCGCCGACCGCGAGGAAGACGTAGCGGGCGGGATGGTCGAGCACGAACCGCACGCACCGCTCGATCTCGACCGGGCTGCGGTAGAAGCCCATCGGCGGTTCGTACAGCGCCAGCCGGCGCAGGCCGTAGCGGTCGCGCAGGCGCGCGGCGAGTTCACCGTTGCCGCCGATGACGGTAACCGGATCGTCCGGCCCGATGTGCCGCTGGAGAAGGTGCAGCGTCAGGTCGCTGCCGGCGGCCAGCGGCAGGCGGCGGCCGAACAGCACGCGGGCGACGAGCCGCATGATCTGGCTGTCGCACAGCCGCATCCACGCCGTCGCGTAGCCGCGCACGAAGGCGGGGTCGCCACGGTCGAGGCGCACCACGTGCTGGGCGTTCGGCGTCACGACGTAGGCGAACGGGGCCGCCGCCAAGCGCGCGGCAATGCGCAGCGCCGCCTCCTCCATGCCGAGCATGGCGAGCCGCACACCGAGGAACCAGTCCTCGGGCAGGTCGGCGTCGGCGGCGGGCGGCGGCTGGGGTATGGCGGTCAGAACGGTGATCCGATATCGCGGTTGATGGTGTAGGAGAAGCCGCGCTGGAACGGCAGCACGCGGTTGATGAACTGGTCGATCCACAGGTTCAGCTCGGCGATCTCGCTGCGCGGCACGTAGACGATGTCGCCGGCAACCAGCGGCATGTCCGCGTCCGGCGCCCCCGCCTGGATGAGCGAGCGCAGGTCGAGCGTGCGCAGCATCGGACGGTTGTCGGCGTTGCGGCGTAGCAGCACGACCTGGGAATAACGCGCCTCGCTGTCGAAGCCGCCGGCCTGAAGCACCGCCTCGAGCGCACCCAACCGGCCGGTGAGCGGATAGGCGCCGGGACGCGCCACCGAACCGCCGACATAGACACGCGCCGCGCCGGCCTCCTTCAGCGACACGGTCACCCTGGGCGCGAGCAGCCAGCGGCGCGAACGCTCCTCGACCAGCCGGTCGAGCTGCTCCATGGTCAGGCCGACCACCTTGACCTGCCCGGCCGCACGCAGGCCGACCGAGCCGTCGGGCGTGACAATCGTCTCCTCGTCCATTTCGGGCGTCAGCAGGTACTTCACCTGGAGACGGTCGCCCGGCCCGACCTGATACGCGGGCACCTCGTCGCTCCAGGTGGCGAAGCCGTTCAGTTCGCCCGACGACGGCTTGGGGTCGAGCGACTGCCCGGTGCAGGCGGCCGCCAGCAACACCAGCGCCAGGAAACAGGCACGCGTCACAGCCATGGATAGATCGCCTTTGGAATATGGAAACGGCGGCCGGTCAGCACAAAGCCCAGAAGGTCGCCGCCGCCGGCCAGCACGACGTCGCGCAGGCGCTGCGCCGCCGGGGCGCGCGTCTGCTCGGCGCGCAGGACGATCACGTTGGCGTCAACCAGAGCGGCGACACGGCGGGAGACGTGGCTAATGGTGGGCGGCGGAGCGATCACCACAACCTTGTCGAAACGCGCGCGCAGCTCGTCCAGGAACTTCTCGGTCTGCGCCAGCGGCGTGCGCGGGCTGCCGAAGGGCGAGCTGTGCGCGTCCACGGAGACCCACAGATGCGGCAGCATGGTGGACGCGACAGGAACGCTGCCCTCCACCACCGGCTGCCCGGACGGGTGCTCCGCCGGGCCGAGGCTGACATGGCCGCCGCCGCACAGATTGACCACCAGCGTGCGCAGCTGATGCCCCAGGGCGAACTCCTGCGCCACCGCCTCGGCCAGCGCGGCCTCGTCCCGGCTTTCCGTGGCGGCGACGAACTGGATGACGTCGAGCGGGCGCCCGTCCACCTCGAAGTCGAGCAGGAGCGAGGCGAACTGGATGAGTTCCTGGTGCGCCTCGCGGCCGTCGAAGCCGTCCACGGATTCCGCGAAGCTGGCGAGCGCCGGCAGCCGCAGCCCACGCTCGGCCTCGCCGGGTACGATGTAGACCTGCCGCACCCAGGTCGCGGCGACGCCGGCCGCGCCACCGGCCAGGAGGGCGCCGATCAGCGCCGCGATGAGGAAACTGGGCGCCGAGTTCTGTCCGCTGACCGGCGGCGTCGCCCACTGCACCACGCGGACGTTCGAGGCGCGTACCTTGGCCGCCTCCTCCTCGATCCGCGCCGCCTCGGCGCGCAGCGTGTAGTCGCGGTAGATGGTCTCGACCAGGCCGCGGGTGCGCTCCAGGTCGCGCAGCTGCGCCTCCGCGGTGCGCATCGCGTCCACCTTCTGAACGGCGACGTCGTGCTGCCGCTCCAGTTCGTCGAGCTGGTTGCCGAGCGAATCCTGCTCGATCTCCAGCGTCAGAAGATGGTTGTTGAGGAAGGCCAGGGCCGGGTTGCGCACCTCGCGCGAGGTCGTGAAGTTCGGCTTGTCGCGCCCCCTCATGGCGCGCCGGACGGTATCGATCTTGCGGTCGAGATCCTGGAGGCCGGGGAAGTCCGGGGCGTACTGGCTCGCCATCCGGTCGCGCTCGATCTGCAGCTTCAGGAGGACGTTGCGGTCCTCGTCGTTGTTCGACTGGTTGGACTGTTCCCTGAAATCGAACACTTTTTCCGGCAGGGCCGCCAGACGCCGCCGCGCCGACTCCACCTCGGCCTGGATGCCGACGCGCCGCTCGGACACCTGCCGGCGGCGCTGGACGATGCTGTCCACCTGGTTGGCGGCCAGCAGGATCTCCTGCGCCAGATCGACCACCTTGCTATCGGTCTTGATCTGCCGGATCTGCTCCTCGATGCCGTGCAGCTGGTCGGCGAGGCGGGCCCGCTCCGACGCTAGGAAGGAGGAGCGCGGATTGTCGAAGATCGCCTTGCGGCGCTCCAGATAGGCCGACACCAGCATGTTGAGGGCCTCGGCGGCCTGCTCCCGGTCGGGAAGCTGCAAGCTCACATGGATGACGTTGGAGCCGGACTGGGCGTCGGCGCGCAGGCGGCTGCGGAACATCTCGACAGCCTTCTCCAGCCGATCCTCCGCCGCATGCGGGGGCAGCAGGCCGAGCAGCCGGGGTCGGGCGACGGAGGGGAACAGCGTCTCCGGCCCCAGCGTTTCGAGCACCCGCTCGACCACCTCGCGGCTTTCGATGATCTCGACTTCGGCCTCCACCGACCGCAGCCCGTCGATGGCGAGGATGCCGGGAACGCCGGTCAGCTCCTGGCCACCGGTGTGCTCCCGGTTGACCAGCACCAGCAGGCGGCTGTCGGCGGTGAACTGCGTGCGCGTGAACAGGGCGGCCCCGGCCCCGAGCGCCAGCACCAGAAGCGCCGCCAGCACGATGACGCGGTGGTGGTAGAAGGCCATGATCAGCAGGTCGCGCAGCGTATAGGTGCCCGCGCCGTCCGATGCGCCATCAGGCAAAACGCTCACGCGCGCTGCTGCCGTCCGCGCGGTTTGATCACCGATCATAGGTTTGAGCCTGATCCACCGAGTGTCACGTCGTGCGGCGTTTCAGGCGCCGCTTGGCGGGATGTTGCGTCAATTTTAATAAAAATGAGTTAGCATTCCGCCTTCGAATTGTCGATGCTGAACCCCTGGCTGCGTCACTCTATCCCGTACCAGGGCTGCATCTCCGCTCCGAGGCTCCCATGCTGCTGTCCCGTGTGAAGGCTGCCGTCGAAAGCCGCTATCCGTCGCTGTTCGCCCACCTCGCCACGCTGCGCGACCGTCTGGCCCCGTTCTATGGCGAACCGGAACTCCGGCTTGTGAATTCTCTGTGCGACCCGACCGCCGCGGCGTTCGACGTCGGGGCGAACAGCGGCACCTACACGCACCGCATGGCACGCCACGCCGCGCGCGTGGTGGCTTTCGAACCCAACCCCCGGCTCGCCGGCGTGCTGCGCACGCGCTTCCGCTCCGCCATCGCCGCGGGGACGGTGCGGGTCGAGGACTGCGCCGTCAGCGACGCGCCGGGCAGCATCGACCTGTTCGTGCCGCGCGGGGCGTCGCCCCTGGCGAGCGTGGAACAGCATGCGGGGGCGGATGGTGATACCGTCCGCGTGCGGCGCGTCCGACTGGACGACTGGAGCGGCGAGACGGTCGGCTTCATCAAGATCGACGTCGAGGGGCACGAGGTCGCGGCCGTCCGCGGCGGGCTGGCGCTGATCGGGCGCGACCGGCCGAACCTCCTCATCGAGGCCGAGGAGCGCCATCATGCCGGCGCCGTCGAGGCCCTGAAGGCGCTGCTGCATCCGCTGGGCTACCGGGGCCATTTCCTTCACGACGGCCGCCTCCGGGACATCGGGGAGTTCGATCCGGCCGCGCTGCAAAGCCGCGACGCCCTCAACGCGGAGGGGACCTTCCGCCTCAAGGGCCGCACCTACATCAACAACTTCCTGTTCATCGCCCGCCCCGGCGTGGTGGAGCGCGTGCGTGCCGGCCTGGACGGGCGCTGAGCCGCTGGCCAGCGCATCAGGGCCGGCATTCGAAGCCGGCCCATGGATGCTTCTGGTAGAACGGCGTCAGGCTCAGCCGCGGCGTCGCCGACCAGATGCGGCTGCGCCGGTCGGGGCAGAGGTCCATCACCGCCGCGCTCGGGTTGCCCTTCCACCAGTCCGGGATGTGGACCGTTACATGAAAGCCGGACAGCCGTTTCTCGGGTATGCTGATCCACCAGCCGTACGGCATGCGGCCGACGAAGTGGTCGTTGATCTCCTGGCGGATGTCGACGGCCTCCCCCGTCCCCTCGACCTGCGCGGCGGCAGGGGCAAGCCCGGACAGCATGGCCGCCAGCACCGCCCCCGCACGCACGAGGGCCGTGAAACGTCCGATCCGTCGCCCGATGCGCGCCTCAACCGCCATGCACTCCGCTCCACTTCCGGCAACCCGGCCCTGGACAACCCGGCCCTGGACAACCCGGCCGGGCCGTCGCGCCGCGAGGTAGCGTTTTCCGCCCGGCGCGGTCAAGCCGCGCGTATCCATCCCTGCCCGACGCTTCCATAAGCCGGTCCGCATGTCCACCGCCCTCCCCTCGCTGACACCCCGCGCCGCCCTGGCCCCCCACCTCCGATACGCCGTCGGGCTGGGCATCCGCGGCATCGAGACGGTCGGCAAGCTGGGCCTGTACGTCATCGTCGCCCGCGCGCTCGGCGCGCACGAATCCGGCCTGTTCTTCCTCTCCCTGACCTGGATCGGCTTGGCGGCCACCATGGCCCGCATGGGGCTCGACCGTGCCATCACGCGCCACATCGCCGCCGAACTGGCCGTCGGCCGCGTGACGCAGGCGCGGAACGCCTTGCTGAGCGGGCTGCTGTGGACCGCCGTCGGC
>JAEYOB010000138.1 GCA_023412175.1 Pseudomonadota bacterium
CCGGATCCGCGCGGTTCGGGTGGGGCGGAACGGCATCCTGCGCTGTTGAACTCCCACGGACTTGGTTGAAGCCGGTGGGGGAATGGTCGATACGGCACGCACTCAGGATCTCAACGCGCGCGGGGAGCGCCGGCGCGCGATGGTCCAGACGCTTCTGCGCTATGGGACCGGCCTGCTGATCCTGGCGCTGCTCGTCGGCGCGCTGGTGATCCTGCACCGCTGGCTGGACCAGTACAGCATCGGCGACATCCGCCGGGCCATGGCCGGGATCGGCACCGCCCAACTGACCTGGGCGGCGCTGGCGGCGGCGCTCAGCTACTGGCTGCTGACGCTGTACGACGTGCTGGCGCTGCACCATCTGCGGCGCGATCTGCCGTACCGCTGGGTCGCCTTCACCGCCTTCACCAGCTACGCCTTCAGCCACAGCCTGGGCTTCGCCAGCATCATCGGCACCACCGTGCGCTACCGGCTGTACGCCCCGCTGGGCCTCGGCGCGGTGGACGTGGCGCAGGTGACGCTGTTCGTCGTCACCACCTTCACCATCGGCCTGGCCGTGGTGATGCCAATCGTGATGCTGCTCGACCCGACGGCGCTCAAGGCGCTGCATCTGGAACCCGGCGCCGCCACCCTGCTGGGCGTCGGGGCGCTGGTGGTCCTGGGTGCCTATGTGCTGGCCGGCGCGTGGATCCGGCGGCCGTTCCTGCTCTGGGGGCACGCCATCGCGTTTCCCCGCCCATCGGTGGCGCTGGGGCAGCTGGTGCTCGGGCTCTGCGACCTGTCGCTGGCGGCCGGGGTGCTCTATCTGTGCCTGCCGGCGTCCGAGACGGTCGGCTACATGGACGTGGTGGTGGCGTTCGGGCTGGCGCTGGTGGCCGGGATCATCAGCCACGTGCCGGGCGGGCTCGGCGTCTTCGACGCCATCGTGCTGGTCACCCTGACGCCGGAGATGCCCGGCAACGACGTCATGGCCGGCCTGCTCACCTTCCGGCTGATCTACTATCTGGCGCCGCTGGTGCTGGCCGGGCTGATGTTCGGGGTGCTGGAGGCGTATCAGGCCCGGCACCGGATCGGCGGGGTGTCGCGCGGCCTCTCCGCCGTCGTCAGCCCGGTGGTGCCGCTGGTGCTCGCCGCCTGCACCTTCATCACCGGGGTCTTCCTGCTGTTCTCGCGGGCGACGCCCGACGAGACGCTGCCCTCTCCGCTCAGCGCGGCGTCGCTGCCGCTGGTGGAGATGTCGCACTTCACCGGCAGCGTCGTCGGCGTCCTGCTGATCCTGCTGTCGCACGCCATCCAGCGGCGGCTGCACGCCGCCTGGGTGCTGTCGCTGGTGCTGCTCGCCACCGGGTGCCTCGCCTCGCTGCTGATGAAGGGGGGCGACTGGCGCGAGGCCGTCGTCCCCGGCCTGATCTTCCTGGCCCTGCTGCCGGCGCGCGGCGAGTTCTACCGGCGCGGCGCCATCATGGCGCAGGGGCTGTCGCCGACCTGGTTCGTGGCGGTCGGGGTGGCGCTCGTCAGCGCGCTGTGGCTCGGGCTGTTCTCCTACAAGCACGTGCAGTTCAGCGACGAGCTGTGGTGGCATTTCGCCCTGCACGGCGACGCCTCGCGCTTCCTGCGAGCCTCAGTGGCGGTGGGCGTGATCGCCCTGGTCGCCGCGATCATCCATCTGGTCGGCGCGGCGTCGCGCATGCGCCATCCCCACGCGGATTCCGACGGCTCCTAAGCGGGAACCCTTTTCCAGCGATGCGGTTGCCCCCATATGCTGCACTGCAACATACTGCAACATAATGCGTCGCCACGGCTTCGCGATGAAAGGACGATTCTCTTGCTGAACCTCGGCCAGACGACCGCCAAGCTCGCCCGCCACCGCCGCCAATGGGAAAAATTCATGTCCGGCGCGGGGGTCGGCGCCGTGGAGATGCCGGGGATGGCTGCGGAGGGCCGCCGCCTCGCCGAGGTGACCGGCTTCGGCGCGAACCCCGGCAACCTGCGCATGTTCGCCCATGTCCCGGCGAGGCTGCAACGTACGGCGCCGCTCGTGGTGGTTCTGCACGGCTGCACGCAGACCGCCGCCGGCTACGACCACGGCACGGGCTGGTCCACGCTCGCCGACCGCTTCGGCTTCGCGCTGCTGCTGCCCGAGCAGAAGCGGCAGAACAACCCCAACAACTGCTTCACGTGGTTCGAACCCGGCGACACCGCCCGCGGCTCGGGCGAGGCGGAATCGATCCGCCAGATGATCGACCGGATGGTCGCCGACCACGGCCTGGACCGCGACCGCGTTTTCGTCACCGGCCTGTCGGCGGGCGGCGCCATGACCTCGGTGATGCTGGCGGCCTACCCGGAACTGTTCGCCGGCGGCGCCATCGTCGCCGGGCTGCCCTATGGCGCCGCGCGCAGCGTGGCCGAGGCGTTCGACGCCATGTTCCAGCCGCGCAGCCGGGCGCCGCGCGAATGGGGCGATCTGGTCCGCGCCGCCTCGCCGCACGCCGGCCCCTGGCCGAAGATCTCCGTCTGGCACGGCGACGCCGACGCCACGGTGGTGCCGCGCAACGCCGACGAGACGGTCAAGCAGTGGCTGGACGTGCACGGCCTCGCCGCCGTCCCGTCGTCCGAGAGCGCCAGCGGCGGCCACACGCACCGCATCTGGCGCAACGCCGCCGGCGAGGACGTGGTGGAACTGCACACGGTGGCCGGCATGGCGCACGGCGTGGCGGTGCAGCCCGGCGAGGGCGGCGAGCGCTGCGGCGTCGCGGGACCGTTCATCCTCGACGTCGGCATCTCCTCGACATGGCGGATCGCCGCGTCCTGGGGCCTGACCGACGGGGTGCCCGAAGTCGAGGTTGCTCCGGCCCGGCCCGCTGCCGAGCCGGCCGCCGCCCAGGACCGGCATCATGGCCTCGGCGAGAAGATCCAGTCGGTGATCTCCAGGGCGCTGGAGGCCGCCGGCCTGATGAAGCCGCCGCGCGGTCCGTGAGGCCGGGGAACGCCCGCCGCCGTCGAGCGTTGCTGAAGCACCGCGTTTCAGGAGCGTTGACATGGAAATCGACAAGAAGACGATCGCAGGAGCCGCGGCCGCCGTGGCCGTCGGCGTGGTGGGGGCCGTCGCCTACACCGCCCTCAAGGGCAAGCGCGCATCGGCGGGCGGGAAGAAGGAACGCCCGCCGCAGGGCCGCGGCAAGCGCAAGGGCGAACCCGTGCCGGTGCCCGAGGGCCCCATCAACATCAACAAGGCGGCGCCCCGCGAGCTGATGGTGCTGAAGCACATCGGCAAGTCGCGGGCCAAGCGCATCCTGCACGCCCGGCCGTTCAAGTCGGTCGACGACCTTGTGAACCGCGGGCTGGTGCCGGCCGAGGTGCTCGACAGGGTGCGGGACCGCCTGGCGGTCTGACCGGAAGACCCTACGCGGGCAGGGGAAGGGCGGCCCCATGGCCGCCCATCCGCGTTCCGGCTTGCCGATCCGGGTGCGCTGCACCAGACTTGACCGATGCCCTATTCCCACGACCTTTCCCAGCGGACGTACGACATCCGCTTCGCCGAGTTCGTCACCCTCATCGCGCTGCTGATGGCGATGACGGCGCTGTCCATCGACATCATGCTGGTGGCGCTGCCCGACATCGCGCGAACCTACGCCGTGCTGGAGCCGAACGACCGCCAGCTCATCATCACCAGCTACATGCTGGGCTTCGCCGTAGGGCAGCCCTTCCACGGTCCGCTCTCCGACCGCTTCGGGCGCAAGCCGGTGCTGGCCGTCGGGCTGGTCATCTTCGCGCTGGGCGCGCTGGGCGCCGCGCTGGCGCCGAGCTTCGGCTGGCTTCTCGCCGCCCGCGCCCTCCAGGGGTTCGGTGCCGCGGCGCCGCGCGTCGTCGCCATCGCCATCGTCCGCGACCGCTTCGTCGGGCGCGAGATGGCGCGCGTCATGTCCTTCGTCATGATGGTCTTCATCATCGTGCCGATCATCGCGCCGGCCATCGGCGAGGGGATCGTGCGGGTCAGCGCCTGGCCGTGGATCTTCGGCGCGCTGTTCCTCGCCGCCGCCGCCGCGCTCGGCTGGGCGGCGTTGCGCCTGCCGGAGACCCGGCCGGCCGAGGACCGCCTGCCGCTGTCCGCCGCCGCCCTCACCGGTGCCTTCCTCAAGGTGGTGGGGACGCGCTGGACGCTCGGCTACACGATCGCCATGGGCTTCATGTTCGGCGGCCTGCTCAGCTATATCGGCAGCGCCCAGCAGGTCTTCGTCGACGTCTACGGCCTGGGCGATATGTTCCCGGTGGCGTTCGGCGCCATCGCCGGGGTCATGGCGCTCGCCTCGCTGACCAACGCGCGGCTGGTCGGCCGGCTGGGCATGCGGCGGGTGTCGCACGTGGCGCTGCTCGGCCACGTCGCCGCCTGCGTCCTGATGGCGGTCCTGGGGTTCCCCGAGCATCCGCCGCTGCTGGTGCTCGGCCTGTTCCTGGCGGCGACCTTCTACTGCTTCGGCCTGATCGCGCCGAACTTCAACGCGATGGCCATGGAGCCGCTGGGGCACGTCGCCGGCATGGGCTCCTCCTTCATCGGGTTCTACACCACGGCGGCGGGGGCCTTCTTCGGCTGGCTGATCGGGCAGGCCTTCGACGGCACCGTGCGCCCGCTGGTCGTCGGCTTCACGGTGCTCGGGCTGGCGGCGCTGGCGACCGTGCTGGTGACCGAGGGCGGCCGGCTGATGCAGGTCCGCGACGGCAAGCCGTAGGCCGGGCCGCTCAACCGGGCAGGGCTTCGCCGGCCGCCGCCAGGACCCGGCGGGCCTTGCGCGCCACCGCCTCGTCGATCATGCGGCCGTTGACGACGCCGACGCCCTTGGCGTTCTCCTCGAGGATTTTCCGGGCTTCGGCGACCGCCTCGGGGCTCGGGGTCAAGGCTTCGTTGATGGGCGCCACCTGATTGGGGTGGATCGCCGCCTTGGCGGTGAAGCCGAGGCGCACGGCGCGCCGCACCTCGTCGCGCAGCCCGTCGGCGTCGTGCAGGTCGAAGAAGGGCGAATCGATCACGCCCACGCGCGCCACCGCGGCGGTGTTCACCACCCGCGACCGGGCCGACAGCAGCGGCTCCCACGCCACCTCGGC
>JAEYOB010000276.1 GCA_023412175.1 Pseudomonadota bacterium
GCCCCACCCCGCCTTTGGCGGCGCCGCGCTGGTCGACACCTCCGGGCGTCTGGTCGGGGTCGGTTCGCTGCTGGTGGGCGACGCCCAGCCGGGGCAGCGGCTTGCCGGCAACATGTTTGTGCCGGTCTCGGCCCTTGAACCGATCTTCGGCGACCTGCTGGCCTACGGCCGGCGGCAGGACACCCCGCGCCCCTGGCTGGGCGTCAACGTCCGCGAAGAGCAGGGCCGGCTGTTGGTGGAGCGCGTGACTCCGCGCGGCCCCGCCGATTCGGCCGGCGTGAAGCCCGGCGACCAGATCGTCGGCGTCGGCGGGCAGCGGTTTACCGGCCTCGCCGATTTCTACCGCAAGCTCTGGGCGCTCGGGCCGGCCGGCGTCACCGTACCGCTGGAGGTTATGCGCGGCGCCCAGGTGCAGCCGGTGACCGTCACTTCGGGCGACCGCATCCGCTCGCTCCGGCTCAACCCGACCTACTGACCGCAAGCCGCGGATGCGCTACATCGATTCCTCCACACCAAGCGGAGGAGCACGGCGCATGGACCACCCCGACATCGAGGTGATCGAAAGGAAGACCGGCTACAAGGGCTACCTGCAAGTGGACGTCTACCGGTTGCGGCACAAGAAGTTCGACGGCACCTGGACCGGCGAGCTGCCGCCCCGCGAGGTCTGCGTGCGCGGCCATGCCGTGGGCGTCCTGCTCTATGACCCCGATCGCGATTCCGTCGTGCTGATCGAACAGTTCCGCGTCGCCGCTGCCGCGGCCCGCGGCCCGGCGTGGCTGACCGAGATCGTCGCAGGCATGCTCGACGGCGACGAATCGCCGGAGGACGTCGCCCGCCGCGAGTCGCTGGAGGAAGCAGGCTGCACCGTCCGTGAACTGGAGAAGATCTACGACTTCTACCCCAGCCCCGGCATCCTCTCGGAGTTCGTCACCATCTATGTCGGCCGCGTCGATTGTTCCGACGTCGGCACCAGCGGCGGACTCGCCGAGGAGCACGAAGACATCCGCGTCTCCGTCGTGCCGACCGACGAGGCGATCCGCCTGCTGGACGAGAACCGCCTGACCAATTCGGTGGCCATCGTCGCGCTGGGCTGGCTCGCCCGCCATCGCGATGCCCTGCGGGAGCGCTGGCAGGCGCGGTAAATACCGCGAAAAATTGTGAAACCCTGCATTTCACAGTGCAGCCTTGATCGGCGCCCGCCAGTCCCGATACTTCATTGTGATTGACGCATCGATACAAGGGAGAGGCGCCGTGGACGTGCGCGACGGCTTCATCGGCACCATCGGCAACACCCCACTGATCCGGCTCGAAGGGCCGTCGAAGGCGACGGGCTGCAACATCCTTGGCAAGGCGGAATTCCTCAACCCCGGCGGGTCGGTGAAGGACCGCGCGGCCATCGCCATCGTGCGCGACGCGGAAAAGCGCGGCCTGCTGCGCCCCGGCGGGACCATCGTCGAGGGCACGGCGGGCAACACCGGCATCGGTCTGGCGCTGGTCGGCAACGCGCTGGGCTACCGCACCGTCATCGTCATGCCGGAGACGCAGAGCCAGGAGAAGAAGGACATGCTCCGCCTGTGCGGGGCGGACCTGCGGCTCGTGCCGGCGGTGCCCTACAAGGACCCGAACAACTACGTGCGCTATTCCGGCCGTCTCGCCGAGGAACTGGCGGAAACCGAGCCCAATGGGGCGATCTGGGCGAACCAGTTCGACAACACCGCCAACCGCGACGGCCACTACCTGACCACCGGCCCGGAGATCTGGGACCAGACCGGCGGCCGCGTCGACGCCTTCACCTGCGCGGTGGGATCGGGAGGCACGCTGGCCGGCGTCGGCATGGCGCTGAAGGAGCGCGACCCGAACGTCCGCATCGTGCTGGCCGACCCCATGGGGGCGGCGCTGTTCAACCATTACAAGCACGGTGAACTGAAGGCCGAAGGCACCTCGATCACCGAAGGCATCGGCCAGGGCCGAATCACCGCCAACCTGGAAGGGGCTCCGGTGGACGACGCCCTGCAGATCACCGACGAGGAGGCGCTTCCCGTCCTCTTCGACCTGATCAAGACGCAGGGGCTGGTCCTGGGCGGGTCGTCCGGCATCAACGTGGCGGCGGCGATCCGCATCGCCCGCGAACTGGGGCCGGGCCACACCATCGTCACCGTCCTCTGCGACGGCGGCCAGCGATACCAGTCCAAACTGTTCAACCCCGACTTCCTGCGCGAGAAGAATCTGCCGGTTCCCGACTGGATGTAACGTCAGGGTGTGCTAGCCTCTCCCCGAAGAATACAGGGAGGGTTCCTTGGAACTGATCTTCCGCGACGACGCCTACGCGCGGTCCTGCACCGCGACCGTCACCTCGGTGGATGAGCGCGGCATCCGCCTGGACCGCACGGTGTTCTACGCGAACAGCGGCGGCCAACCCGGCGACACCGGCGTGCTGCGCTACCCCGGCGGGGCGGTGACCATCGTCGATACGGTGAAGGGGGAGAACGGCCCGGACGACATCATCCACGTCCCGGCCGAAGGCTCCCACCTGCCCGTCGAAGGCGCGCCGGTGGAGGCGGAGATCGACTGGCACCGCCGCTACCGGTACATGCGCATGCACACGCTGCTGCACCTCGTGTGCGCGGTGGTGCCCGGCTCGATCACCGGGGCGCAGATCGGCTTCGATCGCAGCCGGGTGGACTTCAACGTTCCCACCGAGAGCCTGGACAAGGAGACCATCGCGGCAGCCATCAACCGGCTGATCGAGGCCGATACCCCCGTCACCCCGCGCTGGATCACCGACGAGGAGTTGGAGGCGCAGCCCGACCTCGTCCGCACCATGACGGTGAGGCCGCCGTCCGGCTACGGCCGGGTGCGGCTGCTCGACATCGAGGGCGTGGATCTGCAACCCTGCGGCGGCACCCACGTCACCCGAACCGGTGAGATCGGCGCGGTCGACGTAGTGAAGATCGAGAACAAGGGCAAGCAGAACCGGCGCGTCGTCGTCGCGCTCAAGGACTGAAGAGGAACCGGATCCATGGCGGAGCACATCGTCACCGGCGCGTGGCTGGCCGAACACCTGAACGATCCGGACGTGCGCGTCGTCGACGCCACCTGGTACATGCCGGGCCAGAACCGGGACCAGCGCGCCGAGTTCACCGCCCGGCACATCCCCGGCGCGCTCTTCTTCGACATCGACGACGTGGCGCAACCCGACACCAAGCCGCTGCCGCACATGGTGCCGGACGAGGAGCGCTTTGCCGCCAAGGTCGGCGAACTGGGCATCGGCAACGGCACGCTGGTGGTGGCCTACGACGCCAACGGCACCGCCGGCGCGGCGGTGCGGGTCTGGTGGCTGTTCCGGCTGTTCGGTCACGACAAGGTGGTGGTGCTCGACGGCGGCCTGCCGAAGTGGCTGGCCGAGGGCCGCCCGACCGAGTCCGGCGCCCCCGCGGCGGTCGCTCCCCGCCCCTTCACCGCGCGTCTGCGCCCGCAACTGCTGCGCCGCCTGGACGACATCCGCGCCAACCTCGGCAGCGGCGCCGAGCAGGTGGTGGACGCCCGCGCCGCCGGGCGTTTCGAGGCCACCGCGCCGGAACCCTGGGCGAACGGGCGCGCCGGCCACATCCCCGGCAGCCGCAACCTGCCCTTCAGCGACCTCGTCGATCCCGACGGCAAGGCCATGCTGCCCCCCGCGGTGATCGCCGAGAAGGCCAGGGCGGCCGGCATCGACCTGTCGCGGCCGGTGGTGGCGTCCTGCGGCAGCGGCGTCACCGCTTGCGTGCTGGCGCTGGGATTCGCGCTAGCCGGCAAGGAGGACGTGGCGGTTTACGACGGCTCCTGGGCCGAGTGGGGCCTGCGCCACGACCTGCCCATCGAAACCGGGCCGGCCAAGCCGTGAACCTGAATGCGCGCGCCTTAGGCTCTCCAGGGTAACAGCCCTCTCCCCGCTGGGGAG
>JAEYOB010000173.1 GCA_023412175.1 Pseudomonadota bacterium
GCACCGGCTCCACCGGAGGAACGGGCAGCACGGGCGGTACTAGCACCACCGGAGGGACGAACGGGGGAACGACCACCGGCGGCACGACGGGCACGGGCACCACCACCCCGCCGACAACCGGAAGCAACGGGCCGCGCGGCCACGCCCACGGGCGCCTTCACAACCTCGGCCTGCACCTTGGCCAACTCTTCGCCCATATCCACGAGCAAATCCACAACCATAACCACGCCGGAGACGGGCGGGCGCCGGGCCGCAGCGAGCACAACACCCGCCGCCATGACATAGCCGGGGCCGGGGCCGCCGACTCCGCCGCCACCGTGTGGCTCCAATCCATCGCGAACGACGCCTACGCGCGGGCGCAGCAGCACGTCGCGTCGGCCGGCAGACACCAGGACGGACACGGCGACGGACATGGCGACAGGCACGGCGGCAGAGCCGGCCGACGCGGCGTCGGGTTCTCGGCGACCGCCTGAACCCTCCCCTGCCCGGCGCCGCAACGGCGCGGATGACAGGGCCGACGCCTGACGGCCTCGCCCATATTCCCCTTCCGCACTTTGCTTGCCGCGAAGTGCTGCCGGTTTGGATCGAAGGCGCTTGGCGGAAGCCATTAGGCGCTCCTGATATGAAACAAAGTGAAACGCCGTGAAACGCGTTTTGCCCCTGCGTTTCACGGCAGGTTCTCGACCGGCAGCGGTGTCACCGTGTCGTCGCGTCCGAACCCCGGATAGCCGTGGTCGATCTCCACCTCGACGGAAGCGGCGAAGCGCGCAACGTCCTCGGGGCCGGGGGCGAACTCGCCACGGAAGGCCGCGGGATCGGCGTCGTCCGCGTCGGCTGTTTCGTGCGTGACGACGCCCAGCCGGTCGGCCAGCCAGCGCACCGTCGTCATGTCGCCGCGGCTCACCGCGTGTTCGATCTGGGTGGCGACCATGGCGCGCAGCGAGCGGACGCGCGCCTTCGACTCGCGGATGAGGTGCTGGCGCTCCCACCAGATGCGTATGCGGAAATCCGGCGAGGCAGTGTAGGCCCGCCAGATGGTGGCACGGCTGGCGCCCATGGTCTTCGCCACCTGGATCATGGCGCAGCCCGACGCGATCATGTAGGCGGCGCGCTCCCAATCCGCATCGGAGAAGCGCGACCCCGGAACCAACCGGTCGCGCGGACGGGGCGGCTCCTCCAACTGCCCAAGGCCGGTGCCGTCGCCGGGCGGCTGGATGGTCCGGCTCTCGTGCTCCTTCTCCTTGCGGGCGTAGTCGCCGTGCCCCGGCGGGCGGATGCGCGGACGGGGCTTCCTGGCGTGCAGGCCAGCGAAGGGATCTTCGTCGTGATCGCTTTCGAAAGACATGGGCAGCACCCTCCATGGTAGGAAATGGCTTTTATTCCTATCATCGAAGGATGAAAATCTCAATAGCCGTGCCCGCCGTGCGTGGCGGCAAGCCCGCGTGCCTGCCGTGGCGCTTTGGAAGACCCCCTCACCCTAACCGTCTCCCCGGAGGGGAGAGGGGATTGGGGGCGGAGTTGCGCCGGCACCCAAAGTCACGGGATCCAAGGGCCTGCGGCCCTTTGTGAAGAGCGCGAGGGACGAAATCCCTCGCATTTCTCCCTACCGCTTGCCCTTCTTCGCCTTGATCGCCGCCTTGCCGGACTTGCTGTAGGGCGCGCCCGGCGCGTTAGCGGGGACGCCGCGGGCGTAGCGGCCGGTCGAGATGCCGATGCTGGGGTTCTCGATGCCGAGATCCATGGCCTCCAGGCGGCGGATCTCGTCGCGCAGGCGGCCGGCCTCCTCGAACTCCAGGTCGGCGGCGGCGGCGCGCATCTTCTTCTCCAGGTCGGCGATCACGGCCTTCAGGTTGTGGCCGAGGGTGTCGGCGGCGCCGGTGTCCACGGTGAGGTGGTCGCCGCGCTCGTAGACGCTCTGAAGAATGTCGCCGATGGCCTTCTTGACCGATTCCGGGGTGATGCCATTGGCCTCGTTGTAGGCCTGCTGCTTCTCGCGGCGGCGCGCCGTCTCGTCGATGGCGTACTGCATGCTCTCGGGGATCCTGTCGGCGTAGAGCAGCGCGCGGCCCTCGAGGTGGCGCGCCGCGCGGCCGATGGTCTGGACCAGCGAGGTCTTGGAGCGCAGGAAGCCCTCCTTGTCCGCGTCGAGGATCGCCACCAGCGCGCATTCCGGGATGTCCAGGCCCTCACGCAGCAGGTTGATGCCGATCAGCACGTCGAAGGCGCCGAGGCGCAGGTCGCGGATGATCTCGATGCGTTCCAGCGTCTCGACGTCGGAATGGAGGTAGCGCACGCGCAGGCCGGCCTCGTGCATGTATTCGGTCAGCGCCTCGGCCATCTTCTTGGTCAGCGTGGTGACCAGCACGCGATAGCCCTTGGCGGTCACCTCCTTGCACTCGTGGATCAGGTCGTCCACCTGGGTCTCGGTGGGGCGGATGACGACTTCCGGGTCGATCAGGCCGGTCGGGCGCACCACCTGCTCGGTGAAGACGCCGCCGGTGCGCTCCAGCTCCCAGTTGCCGGGGGTGGCGGAGACGAACACCGTCTGCGGGCGCATGCTCTCCCACTCCTCGAACTTGAGCGGGCGGTTGTCCTTGCAGCTCGGCAGGCGGAAGCCGAAGTCGGACAGCACGGACTTGCGCATGTAGTCGCCGCGGTACATGCCGCCGATCTGCGGCACCATGACGTGGCTCTCGTCCACGATCAGCAGCGCGTCCTTGGGCAGATACTCGAACAGCGTCGGCGGCGGCTCGCCCGGCGCGCGGCCGGTGAGGTAGCGGCTGTAGTTCTCGATGCCGGCGCAGGAACCGGTGGCCGCCATCATCTCAATGTCGAAGGTGGTGCGCTGCTCCAGGCGCTGCGCCTCCAGCAGCTTGCCCTCGGCGTTCAACTCCTCCAGGCGCAGCTTGAGGTCGCGCTTGATCTGCTCGATGGCCTGATGAAGCGTCGGCTTCGGTGTCACGTAGTGGCTGTTGGGGTAGACGCGCACGGCGTCCAGGCTGGCCAGCTTCTCGCCGGTCAGCGGATCGATCTCGTGGATCGACTCGATCTCGTCGCCGAACAGGCTGAGGCGCCAGGCGCGGTCCTCCATGTGGGCGGGGAACAGTTCCAGCGTGTCGCCGCGCACGCGGAACAGGCCGCGGCCGAAGGCGGCGTCGTTGCGCTTGTATTGCAGCTCGGTCAGCTTGCGGGCCAGCTCGGGCTGGGGAATGGACATGCCGACCTTCAGGTCGACGGTCATCTCGGCGTACAGCTCGACCGAGCCGATGCCGTAGATGCAGCTCACCGAGGCGACGATGATGACGTCGTCGCGCTCCAGCAGCGCCCGCGTCGCCGAGTGGCGCATGCGGTCGATCTGCTCGTTGATCGAGGATTCCTTCTCGATGTAGGTGTCGGTGCGCGGGACGTACGCCTCGGGCTGGTAATAGTCGTAGTAGGAGACGAAGTATTCCACCGCGTTGTTCGGGAAGAACGACTTCATCTCGCCGTAGAGCTGCGCCGCCAGCGTCTTGTTGGGCGCCAGCACCAGCGTGGGGCGCTGCACGCGCTGGATGACGTGCGCCATGGTGAAGGTCTTGCCCGAGCCGGTGACGCCCAGCAGCACCTGGTCGCGCTCGCCGCCGTCGAGGCCCGCCGTCAGCTCCCCGATGGCGCGGGGCTGGTCGCCGGCGGGGGTGTACTCGGACACGACCTCCAGCGGCCGGTCGGCCTCCAGGCGGGCGAGCGGCTTGCGCGGGATGGCTTCGAGCACGGGGTGCGACATGGCGGGCCTGGACCGGTACGGAACGGGAACCGACTATATGGCGCGTCCCATGCGGCCTGTCGAGCGGAGGCTTGCCCGTGCCGGCACCCGGTTGCTCGGCGGCGGCGCCAGCGTTGCGGCGGCGGGGAGCGGCTTATCCCCGCCGGGCAACCCTCAGCCGCGCACCAGCGCGTCGTAGTCGCGCACCAGCGCCTCGCAGACGCGGCCGGGGGTGAAGCGGTGCTCGCCGATCTCGCTGACCGGGGTCACCTCGGCCGCGGTTCCGGTGAGGAACACCTCCTGCGCCTGCGCCAACTCCTCGGGCTTGATGTGGCGCTCGACAACCTCGATGCCGCGCTTGCGCGCAAGGCCGATGACGGTGCGCCGGGTGATGCCGTCGAGGAAGCAGTCGGGCGTCGGCGTATGGATCCGGCCGTCGATCACCAGGAACATGTTGGCGCCGGTCGCCTCGGCCAGCAGGCCGCGGTAGTCGAGCATCGCCGCGTCCTGGTAGCCCTGGTCCTCAGCCGCGTGCTTGGACAGGGTGCCGATCATGTAGAGGCCGGCGGCCTTCGACGCGGTCGGTGCGGTGTCCGGCGCCGGGCGGCGCCAGGGCGCCCACATCAGGCGGATGCCGGCCATCCTGGCCTCCGGGCTGAAATAGCTCGGCCAGTCCCACACGGCGATGGCGAGGTGGGTCCTGCTCTGCTGCGCCGAGACGCCCATCACCTCGCTGCCGCGCCAGGCGACCGGGCGCACATAGGCGTCCTTCATCCCCATGGCGGCCACCGCCGCGTTGGTGGCGGCGTCGATCTCGGCCACCGAATAGGGCATCGCGAAACCCAGCAGTTCCGCCGATTTCACCAGACGCTCGCTGTGCTCGGTCAGCTTGAAGACGGTGCCGTTGTAAACCCGCTCGCCTTCGAATACACAGCTTCCATAGTGCAGGCCGTGCGTCAGCACGTGCACCTTGGCGTCGCGCCAGGGCACCAGAGCGCCGTCGAACCAGATGAAGCCGTCCCGGTCGTCGAAGGGAATCATCGCCATGGGTATCTTTCCTTGCCTTGCCTAAGCCTGGGCGTCTTATTATGTCTGCATTGCTGACCCATTCGTAACATCCGGACCCGATTACGTCAATATGGCTGACATAAAAGCAGGCGTGAACCAGCTGTTCCTGCGCGAGGAGGAACTCCGCACGGGGATGGAGCTGCTGTTCTACGCGTACCGGGAATTCACCGCGGAGCCGGACGAGATCCTGAGCCGGTTCGACCTGGGCCGGGCGCACCACCGGGTGATCTACTTCGTCGGCCGCTACCCGAAGATCACGGTGTCGGAGCTGCTGGCGATCCTCAAGATCACCAAGCAGAGCCTGTCGCGCGTGCTGGGCGAGCTGGTGCGGCAGGGCTTCATCACCCAGACCACCGGCCTGCGCGACCGCCGCCAGCGCCTGCTGGAGCTGACCGAGAAAGGCGTCGAGCTGGAACGCCAGCTGTCGGAGACGCAGCGCCAGCGCATCGCCCGCGCCTACCGCATGGCCGGGGCCGAGGCGGTGCAGGGCTTCCGCAAGGTGATGATGGGCATGCTGGACGACGAGGACCGCGGCAAGTTCGCCCCGCCGAGCGAGGTGCGGGTCGCCGGCCTGAAACGATAAGAGGCGCGGCCGTCTCCGACCACGCCCCCTTTTTCGAAACGGATCCCGCCCCGGCTGGTCAGGCCGCGCGGATTCCCGTGAGGAAGGTCTCGACCTCCCGGCGCAGGGCCTCCGCCTGCTGCGACAGCTCGTTCGAGGCGCCGAGCACCTGGGAGGCCGCGGTGCCGGTCTGGTTCGCCGCCTGGTTCACCTGACTGACGTTGCTGCTAACCTCCTCGGTGCCCTGCGCCGCCTGCTGCACGTTGCGGGTGATCTCGCCGGTGGTGGCGTTCTGCTCCTCGATGGCGGCGGCGATGGTCGAGGCGATCTCGTTGATCGAGGCGATCGTCGCACCGATCCCCTCGATGGCCGCGACCGTGCCCTGGGTGGCGGTCTGCACGTTGGCGATCTGCGCGGAGATATCCTCGGTGGCCTTGGCGGTCTGGTTGGCCAGCGCCTTCACCTCGGAAGCGACGACGGCAAAGCCCTTGCCCGCCTCGCCCGCACGGGCGGCTTCGATGGTGGCGTTGAGCGCCAGCAGGTTGGTCTGGCTGGCGATGTCCTGGATCAGCTTGACCACCTCGCCGATGCGGCCGGCCTCCTCGGCAAGGCTGCGCACCGAGCCGGTGGTCTCCTGGGCCTCGCGCACCGCCCTGGCGGCGATGTCGTTGGAGCGCGACACCTGCCGGCTGATCTCCTGGATCGAGGCCCCCATTTCCTCGGCGGCCGAGGCGACCGTCTGCCCGTTGGCCGAGGTCTGCTCGGCCGCCGCCGCCGAGGCGGTCGCCTGACGGTTCGTTTGATCGGCCAGCGCCGCCATGCTCTCGGCGGTCTGGCTGAGTTCGGTGGACGCGGAGGCGACCCCGCCCAGCACGCTGCTCATGGTGCGGTCGAAGCCCTGGATCAGGTGCTCGACCGCGGCGGCACGCCGTTCCTTGGCGGCCTGCTCGGCCGCCTGTTCGGCCGCCAGCCGGTCGGCCTCGATCATGCTGGTCTTGAAGACCTGCACCGCCTCGGCCATGGCACCGACCTCGTCGGCGCGCCCGCGGCCGGGCACCGCGATCGTCCTGTCGCCCCCGGCCAGCGCCTTCATCGCCGCCGTCATGTCGGCGATGGGCCGGGAGATGCCGCGCCCGATCAGGGCGGCGAGCAGCACGGAGACCGTGGCGATGACGATCATGCCGATCAGCATCATGCGCGACAGCGCCGCCTGCGTGGCTTCGCTCTCCGCCCGGACCGTCGTGTAGGCCTGGGACAGGGAGTCGCGCAGGGCATCGATCTGCGGCTCCGTCTCGCGGAAGGTGGCCGAGAGCGCGTCCACGGTCTGCGCCCGGTACATCATCGTCTCGCTGAGCTGCTCGAAGGCCTGCCGGTAGCTGTCCAACCGGGCGCCGGCCACGGCCTTGGCTTCGGCCGAAAGGGTAGAGCCCTCCAGGAGCCCGGCGAAAGCCGTGGCCTCCTGCTCGAACATCTCGGCGTACTTCGCCTCTTCGCTCTGCAGGAAATCCTTCTCATGCCGGCGCATCGTCAACAGGGAGATCATCAGTTTCGGCTCGTCCGCCGTCTTGATCCTATCTTCCATTTCGAGCGCCGCCTCGTGCACGGAACTCCGCAGCCCGGATTGCCCGGACATACCGATCATCCTGGTGTCGTCCGCGACCGCCTTGAACTGGGACTGGTACGTCGCGATGCCGTCGCGGATCTTCTTCAGAAGCTCCTGGTTGGCCGGCACGACGAGGCGGTCGGCGAGATCCTTCATCTTGCCGGCGACGGTCTCCGCGACCCTTGCGTGCTCCGACGCGTACTTCTCTTCGTTCCGCAGGAAGAAGTCCTTCTCGTAGCGGCGCAGTTCCATCAGCCCGACGTCGGTCTCGGTGGTCAGGAGCTGGCGTTCCGTCGCCTGTTCCAGGGCGTCCTGCGCCTCGGTCTGTTTTCCGGAAGCCACCAGATACAGGATCCCGATCAGCAGGAACCCGATCAGGGCCGTCCCCCCTATGACGCCGACTTGGGCGGTGATGCCGAACCGGCTGAGAAGGCGCGTCATGACTTATCCCTCTTGATGCCTGAACGCCGTTTTCGAGGCGCCCCTCCTGCGCAGGCGGGGGCCGTCACGGCTTTCTAATCGTTAGGCACACGTCCTTAGGGCCCCAATCGTTTAGAATTGCTTTCGTGGCTAAAGAATCTGTGTCCTCTACAAGCCGTGGGCCGATGGCATGCCTCCGCATTGCCGCCCTACCCGCGCGCCGCGCCAGCGCGCTATAATCCCGGCCATGACCGAGGAAGAAGTCCAGTCCCTGCCCCACGTGCTGGTCGTCGACGACGACACCCGGCTGCGGGAGCTCCTGCGCAAGTACCTCGCCGGCAACGGCTTCCTGGTGAGCACCGCGGCCGACGCGGCGGACGCGCGCGCCAAGCTGCAAAGCCTCGCCTTCGACCTCATCGTGCTCGACATCATGATGCCGGGCGAAAGCGGGCTGGAGCTGACCGAGTGGCTGCGGCGCGACAGCGCCATCCCGATCCTGCTGCTGACCGCCCGTGGCGAGCCGGACGACCGCATCGCCGGGCTGGAGGCCGGGGCCGACGACTATCTCGCCAAGCCGTTCCAGCCGCGCGAACTGGTGCTGCGCATCACCTCAATCCTGCGCCGGCAGGCGGCATCCCCGCCGGCCCCGCCGCCGGCGCAGCCGGTGCGGCTCGGGCCGCTGCTCTACCTGCCGGACCGCGACGAGCTGCGCAACGGCGAGGAGGTGATCCGCCTGACCAGCGCCGAGGCCGGGCTGCTGCGCGTGCTGGCCGGACAGCCGGGCGTCACCTTCACCCGCGAAGAGCTGGCCGAGCGCGCCAAGGCCATCGGCAACGCCCGTACCATCGACGTTCAGGTCACCCGCCTGCGCCGCAAGATCGAGCCCGACCCGCGCGAGCCGCGCTACCTGCACACGGTGCGCGGCGAGGGCTATGTGCTGAGGCCCGACGCATGACGGCCCCGGCCGACACCGCCGCGCGGGGGGCCGCACCGGCCGGCAGCGGGCCGTTCGGGGTGAAGCGGTTCCTGCCGCGCACGCTGTTCGCGCGCTCGCTGCTGATCATCGTGACGCCGGTGATCCTGGCGCAGGCGGTGGCGACCTGGATCTTCTACGACCGCCACTGGGAGACGATGACCAACCGGCTCGCCAACGCGGTGGCCGGCGACGTCGCGATGATCGCCGAGACGCTGGAGCGCGACCCCAGCGACGAGGGCCGCCAGCGCACCATCGCCATGGCAGCGCGCAGC
>JAEYOB010000209.1 GCA_023412175.1 Pseudomonadota bacterium
AGCCCAAGGAGCGCGACGTGGTGGCCGAGCGCCTGACCTCGGTGCTCGGCGGCCACGATCCAGACGCGCCGCTGGAGGTCCGCCTGTCGGCCGGCCGCGACCTTGTGATGCAGCTCTACGCCCGCCGCATGGACGGGGTGGGCAACGGGGGCGGGGCGGGTCTGATCCTGCACTTCATCGATATGACGGAGCGCAAGAACCTGGAGGCGCAGTTCGCCCAGTCGCAGAAGATGCAGGCGGTTGGCCAGCTTGCCGGTGGCGTCGCGCACGATTTCAACAATTTGCTCACCGCCATGATCGGCTTCTGCGACCTGCTGCTGCTGCGCCACAAGCCCGGCGACCAGTCGTTCAGCGACATCATGCAGATCAAGCAGAACGCCAACCGTGCCGCCAATCTGGTCCGCCAGCTGCTGGCCTTCTCGCGCCAGCAGACCCTGCAGCCGCGCGTTCTGAACGTCACCGACGTGCTGGCCGAGCTGTCGAACCTGCTGCGCCGCCTGATCGGCGAGAACATCGAGCTGCGCATGATGCACGGCCGGGACCTCGGCCTCATCAAGGTGGATCAGAACCAGCTGGAGCAGGTGATCATCAACCTCGTGGTCAACGCCCGCGACGCCATGCCCGGCGGCGGCAAGCTGACGGTGATGACCGGCAACTACACCGTGGCGTCGCCCGAACGCCGCGAGCACGAGGTCATCCCGCCCGGCGAGTACGTGTCCATCGAGGTGATCGACACCGGCCACGGCATCCCCAAGGAGAACCTCCAGCGCATCTTCGAGCCGTTCTTCTCGACCAAGGAGGTCGGGTCCGGCACCGGCCTGGGGCTGTCCACGGTGTACGGCATCGTGCGGCAGACCGGCGGCTTCATCTTCGTCGACTCGGCGCCGGGCGAGGGCGCCAAGTTCTCGATCCTGCTGCCCCGCCACCAGGGCGAGTCGAAGCCAGTGGAATCCGAACCGCGCGAGCGCCGCGGCAGCGATCTCACCGGTTCCGGCACCATCCTGCTGGTGGAGGACGAGGACGCCGTGCGTGTGTTCTCCGCCCGCGCGCTGCGCAACAAGGGCTATCAGGTGCTGGAGGCGAAGAACGGCGAGGCCGCTATGCAGCTCCTCACCACGGAGGGGGCCAAGGTGGACCTGCTGATCACCGACGTGGTGATGCCGCAGATGGACGGCCCGACGCTGGCGCGCAACGTGCGCAAGATGCGTCCGGACATGAAGGTGGTGTTCATCTCCGGTTACGCCGAGGACCGCTTCAAGGACGAGCTGGACGGCGGCGACAACGCTGCGCACTTCCTGCCCAAGCCGTTCTCGCTGAAGCAGCTCGCGTCCAAGGTCAAGGAAGTCATCAAGGGATAACCCTCTCCCGCCCCGGGAGAGGGTGGCGCCGCAGGCGCCGGGTGAGGGTGCAGGCAAGGATTCCTTGGATTTGCCCTCACCTCCCAGCCGCTCTCACCCCGGGAACCCGCCCGCGCGACTCCGCGCCGCATTGACATTCCTGCACAAACGAATCGGCCCGCAAAACCGGAACGTTCCGTGAAAACGCGCTTGCGAACGAGAACAAAGAGAGTACATTACGCCCATACCCGGCCAGATGACCGTGTTGAACTGAGAGAGGGAAACGGGCAATGTCGTCGTCCGCACAGCTCCGATTGGTGGAAAAGGACTCCATGGACAAGCAGAAGGCCCTGGACGCAGCGCTGAGCCAGATCGAGCGCGCCTTCGGCAAGGGCTCGATCATGAAGCTCGGGGCGCGCGAGGCGACGGTCGAGACGGAGGTCATCTCCACCGGCTCGCTCGGACTCGACATCGCGCTGGGCATCGGCGGCCTGCCGCGCGGCCGCATCATCGAGATCTACGGGCCGGAAAGCTCGGGCAAGACGACACTGGCGCTGCACGCCATCGCCCAGGCCCAGAAGAACGGCGGCACCTGCGCCTTCGTCGACGCTGAGCACGCGCTCGACCCGACCTACGCGCGCAAACTGGGGGTGAACGTCGACGAGCTGCTGATCTCGCAGCCTGACGCCGGCGAGCAGGCGCTGGAGATCGCCGACACGCTGGTGCGTTCCGGCGCCATCGACGTGCTGGTGGTCGACTCGGTGGCGGCGCTGGTGCCGCGTGCCGAACTGGAAGGCGAGATGGGCGACAGCCACGTCGGCCTGCACGCCCGCCTGATGAGCCAGGCGCTGCGCAAGCTGACCGGCTCGATCAGCAAGTCGCGCTGCCTGGTGATCTTCATCAACCAGATCCGCCTGAAGATCGGCGTGATGTTCGGCAACCCGGAGACCACGACGGGCGGCAACGCGCTGAAGTTCTACGCCTCGGTCCGCCTGGACATCCGCCGCATCGGCGCCATCAAGGACCGCGAGACGGTGGTCGGCAACCAGACCCGCGTCAAGGTGGTGAAGAACAAGATGGCCCCGCCGTTCCGCGTGGTCGAGTTCGACATCATGTACGGCGAGGGCGTGTCGAAGGTGGGCGAGTTGCTCGACCTTGGCATCCAGGCCGGCGTGGTGGAGAAGTCCGGCGCGTGGTTCAGCTACGACGGCACCCGCATCGGCCAGGGCCGCGAGAACGCCAAGAACTACCTGCGGAACAACCCCGACGCGGCGAAGTCCATCGAGGACAAGATCCGCGGCAACGCCGGCCTCGTCGCCGACGCCATGATGGGCACCCCGGAGACCGACGGCGACGCCGCGACCCCGGAGTGATTTAGGCCGGAGTAATCCGCGGCGGTTGTGCGCCGATGAACGAAGCCCCTTTCCGGCCTGCCGGGAAGGGGCTTTTCGTTGCGGTCATCGACCCGCGGGCAGGCTGGAGC
>JAEYOB010000242.1 GCA_023412175.1 Pseudomonadota bacterium
GGGCGTCGGGCCGTCCGGGATCCTGCCGGACGGCGACCTGGTCTTCGCAAACGGCGATGCCGCCAGGGAGCACGTCCAAACGGTCGCAGGAACGTCGAACTGGAAACACATCTACGCGCCCGCCGACTGGAACATTGGCGACGCCAAGACCGTGCCTCTCGACCGGTTGCTCCAGCAAGCCCGATCGCTGGCGAGCGGCGGCCGCCTCCAGAGCGTCTCGGAAACCGGCCACACGTGGGTGAAGCGGGGCGTCGCTGCGGCCGCATGCGTGGCCGCCGCCGCCGTGCTTTCGTGGGCGTTGAAGCCCGCCGCGCCGCGGCGCCCGGCTGCCGACACCACGTCCTCGAAGGAAGCTGCGCCACCTCCCCTGCGCTGGGTGACGGCTGCGAACGGCTTCGGCGCCTGTGCCGCCGCCTACAGGAGCAACGCTCGCCTGCAGATGATCCCCGGCTGGCCGATTACCCGTTTCCACTGCGAGTCCGGCGCCGCAACGACGGAGTTGCGCATGGAAGCGCCGGTTTGGGTGCTTCGCGGCATCGCCCCGGATGCCGACATCGACGTCAAGGCCGGCACGGCCACGATCCGGCGTCCTTATCCGCTGCCGGTTCCGCACAATTGGCCGGCCGGCACGCGCCTCGGCAGCCGCAGCGAGTACGGCATCCAATTGCGGACCGCCGCCGAGCGCGTCGGCGGAACGGCCACCCTGGACGGTCCTGCGGCCGCACTCCCCGGAGCGTTGCCCGGCGCATCGCAGCCGAGGCCGGCGGTTCAGCCGCTGGCGAACGGCGCAGCCCCCGGAGCCAAGCCGCTTCCGCCGCCGTTGCCGTGGACGGTCACGGCTGCTGCCGCCCCGGCGTATCTGCTGGCCGTCCTCCAACCTCTCTCCGCCGCTGAGTTGACGAGCGCTGTCCTGGATCCCGGTTCGGGCATTTGGACGCTTAGGGGGATTGTCCATGTTGAGTAACCGATCACGTGTCATCGTGGTGGGCCTTGTCCTCGTCACGGCAGGGCCGCTCGCGATGGCAGCCACCGACGGCTTTCCCGGCCTGTCCGCATTCCGTAGCGTCAGCCGCCCGGCACCGCTTCCCGAACCGGATCACGGGCACGTCCAACCTTCAGCCGGACCGGCCGGCGGCGCGTTGGCGGACCTTCCGCCGGCAGCGGAGCCGACGCGGCCGGAGGCTGCGCACGCTTCGGAGACGCCGGCGGATCTCACGCCGCCGCCGGAGAAGGCGGATCCGGAGATCGTGAAACGGCTTAAAGAGATCGAGGAGGAGCGCACTTACATCGAGCAACTGCGGCGCCTTGCCGTGGTGAAGCGGGAGCTTTGCGACACGGGCTTCGGTTCTCCGGATATCTGCGGCGCCTCGACACGCCGCACCCACTCCGGGCCGGACGACGGCTTACCGGTCGCCGGATCCCCGTCGGACGCTCCTGCCGTCGAGGCGACGGGTGCAGGGACGCCGGCGTCCGCCGGCAGCGTCCGGCCCTCGTCGCTGCTGGTGCAGCACATCGTCAGGGTCGATGGTCAGACTGAGGCTACGCTGGTCATTCCCGGTACGCGCGAACGCGTAACCGTGAACGGCAAGGACATTGAGCGAGCTGCCCGTCTGCCGGACGGGTCGCAGGTTGTGCTCATCGATGACGTGGCACGTCGGGTGGAGGTTGTCGACGGACGCGGCCGCCGCATCGCGCTCCCCTGGATGGGAGTCAGCCGATGAGGAGGATCTTCGAACGCGTGCGGACGAGGAAGCCGAGCGACCGCACCGGGATCGCGACGCTGCACGACCGATCGCACGGACCCGCCGCTCCCCAGGAAGACGGCGTCAAACGGGATGCCGTGCTGGCGGACGGGACATCGCGCAAGCTCCTCACCGCACCCGGCGGAGGCCTCGAACTGCCGGACGACGTGCGCTTCGCGTGTGCCCTTTATGACGACGGAACGTTTCTGGTTCACCGCAGCCATCTGCACAGCGCGCGGGTTCTGGAGGTCCAGCAGACGGCACACGAGCGTCTCGGCGTCCCCATCCTGCCGCTCGAGCCGGTGGGCCTGCCCAGGCTGTTCGAGGCATATGGCGAGAGCGCCACGCAACGCTTGCCCAATCCGACCGGAGCAAGGCAGCGGCTGACGCAGATCATCGATGACGCCGCCGCAGCCGGCGCCAGCGACATTCAGGTAACGCAGCATGGAGACCGCGCCGAGGTGCGCTTCCAGATCCACGGCTATCTGACGGATCCGGTCGACGAACTGCACGCGCGGGAGGTCGACGCGGTCATGACGACGGCCTTCTATCTGGCCAACCATGGGGAGCCGGTGGAGAAGCCCGGCGAGCCGCAGAAATCGTCTGTGACCAACCGCAAGCTGCTGCCGCCCAATGTTCTGGCGCTGCGGATGCAGTTCGCCCCGCTGGGGGATGGGCGCCACCTCAACATCCGGCTCTGCTACGCCGAGATTCCGGGTGTCGGAGACACGCTGCAAGCGCTCAACCTGCCCTCGCACGTGCTGCGCGAGATGTATGTCATGCAGCAGCGGGCCAGCGGACTGGTGACGATCTGCGCCCCCACCGAGCACGGCAAGTCCACAACCTTGCACTTCTGGCTCTGCGATCTGAGCGACAGCCGCCGGAACCGCATCACGATCGTGTCCTGCGACGACCCGCCGGAAGGGCTCGATCCCCGGATCCTGCACTTTCCGGTGCTTGCGCAAGCCCCCAACGGCCGCGACCCGCTCGACGTGGCGTTTGAAACGGCCTTGCGCGTGTCGCCTCACGCGGTGCGGCTCGGTGAGTGCCGTACGAAGTGGCAAGCCCACAAAGCCTATGAGGTGGCGAATTTCGGCAAGCTCGTCGCCACGACCGTGCACTGCGACCAGGTGCTGGAGATTCCGTCGCGCTACGTCGAGCTCGGGATCCCGGAAACCACCGCGTATGCCGCCTACCGGCACGGCGGCTGGGTGGGGCAGCGTCTGGTTCCGCGGCTTTGCCGCACATGTGCCGGCCGTCTCATGGACGTGGCGAAAACGGATCACCGGCGGGCGGCCCTCCTCGACGATTTCCATGAAGCCGGGATCGATGCCGAAGGCATCCTCGTGCGCGGCGACGGCGTCGTCCGTGGGGAGCCGTGTCCCGAGTGTTGCAATCCCGGCCTGCGGGTCTCCCTTCCCGGGCTCGTCGGCCGCCAGCTCATCGCCGAGTGTGTCCGCCCGACCTCGAAACTGATGGCGGTCCTGCGCGACGACATGGATGCGGCGCGGCGCCATTGGATCGGGGAAGGCGGCAAGTCCATGCGTCTGGCGGCGCTCGACCTGCTCCTGCAGGGAACCATCGGCGCGGACGAGTGCGTCGAGTTCGGCGGAGCCGTCAAGCAGATCGAGGAGGATGTCCGGGCGCGGGCCGCCGGTCCATCCGCCGGGCTGGTCGGCGGTGTGTCCTTCACTGAAGATCGGGAGGCGGCATGAGCGCCATGCAGGGCGACGGCTATGCGGATGTTCTGGAAGAGCTCACGCGCCGTGGCGGCCACACCCATTCCTGGGCGATCGCCTATGCCCTCTGGCGATTTGGTCCGCGCGTGCGAGCCGACCTGTATTGCGAGGTGGCGGTCTACATCGACCGGCAGGTCCGCCTGCCCGAGGCACTGGCAACCCTCTACGCCATCGAGACCGGGGGGGACGAGGACGGAGACGTTGTCGACGTCGGTTCGCCGTCGCTGTCGCCGCTCGGAATCCTCATCCCCTACTGGCTGCACGCCATGCGCCAGAGCGGCCGTGATTGGTACGAGGTGCTCGCCGGGGATCTGCCGCCACGCGAGGCGCAGATGATCAGCGCCATCGGACGGGCTGGCATAACGGGGAAAGCCCTGCGCTCGCTGGCCGGGTCGATCTGCCGCCTCCAGGACGCGAAAACGGCCATGCGCAATGCCGTTCTGCCGATGGCGCTGATCCTTGCCGTCGTCGTGTATGCCCTCTATGCGGCCAGCGTCTCGCTGCTGCCCGACCTGTTCAAGGCCATGCCCGGCATGCGGCTGCACGGTTCGGCTGCCGACCTCAAGGCGGTTGCCGACTACATCCGTGACTGGGGCATCGTCACAGGGGTGGCGGTGCTCGGCTTCGCCGGCTGGGTGTGGTGGTCCCTCGACAACCTGACCGGGCGGGTGCGCCGTTTCCTCGACCGTATTCCGGGCCTGCCCTGGGCGCTGCACCGGCAATGGACCGGGGCGTCCTGGCTGGAGGCGATGTCCCTGCTCATCGGTGCGGAGATCTCCATCCCCGAAGCGTTGACGTTGCTGAGGGAACAAGCATCGCCGTACGTCGCGGAGCGTCTCGATGCCCTGCTGGTGCAGGATGACGTGCGGCTCGGCGCCGCCCTCGCGCGTACGGGGTTCGGCTGGCCGGACGTCAGGACCATCCGCGCCATGCGGGTCTACATGAGCGGCACCGACCCGCAGGAAGGGCTGGCCTCGCTGGCGGCCGACCAGCAGCGAAATTTGTCCGCCCGCATGCTCGCTGCCGCAAGCATCCTGACCTACGGGGGGACGGCCTTGATCGGCCTGCTGCTCGGCTGGCTGCTCTTTGCCTCCTGGGACCTGTACCAGAGCGCCGTTCCGGGGCTTGGAGGGCTCAGTCGCCCATGATCCGGGCCGCACCAGCGGCATGTGACCGTGCTCCTCACCATCGCAACAAGAAGTCAGGTGCCCCATGAAAGATCTTTTCGCCGTCGTGGTCGCGGCACTCCTGTCGATCGCCGGGGCGTTCTTCGGCCCGAAGGTCTACGCCATGCTGGCGGGCAACTCGACCGCCACCAAGCTGGTCGACCAACTCATAACCGGACGCAGCGCTCTTGCGCTCCGTCATGCGAACATGGGCGTGACCCGCTACGGGACGGGAGCCTACAGCGCGGCGAACGTCATCAAGTGGCGGATCCTGCCGGACGAGGCGGTCGACGCCAGCACGAACGCGCTGGGCAACCCGTTCGGCGGCATCTATCAGATTTCGGGGGCAGGCCGTGAGTTCTGGTGGGACGCGGACAGCATTCCCCTCGATGGCTGCATCGCCACGCTGACCACGTTCCCCCCGGGGTCGGGATACAGCGGCGCCGCGGTGGCGTCGTCGATGTCCGGCGTCGGCGCCGCCACCCTCAACAGCCTGCCCGTCAGTCCCAACACGGCCGCCTCCGTCTGCCAGTCGGGGGAGAATGCGATCCGATTCATCGGGAACTGAGCCTGATGGAAATGTCGGCCGGCATCCTCGATCACCCGGACCTTGCGCATCTGCATGTGCTCATGGACGAGCAGGAG